>PXAQ01000262.1 GCA_003567095.1 Phycisphaerae bacterium | reverse complement strand
TTCTGTCCCTTGCTCCGGCTGCGCTGACCGGTTTTGGCCAGGAAACGCGGGTCTTTGCGAATATCCGGCACGACCACTTCCTGGCCGCTCTGCACGACCAGCCCGGTGATCCCCTCCCCGACGCGATAGGTGATCTGATCCTTAAACTCCTCGCTCAAGCCGTGTGCCACTTTGAGCGAGATCATCTCGCTGTCGGCATCGAGCAGGGTAATGGCCCCCCGTTCCAAGCCGAGATGGGCTTCCAACGCGTGGAGAATTGACTCCAGCGTCGCCTCCAGATTCAGCGACTCGGCGAACGCCTTGGCCACATCCGCCAGCAATTCCACCTCATGATCGAGTTTTTTAGCCATTTAGCGGTCCTTCCCAAACAAAATTGTAATATATCTTGGACCATTGTACATTTTTGTCTACCCACATGGTAGAGTAATTTGTATTTTTTTGCAATTTCACTGAAAATTGGCCTCAGGCTGGGATATGTGTGGAAACGCGGCTCGATTGTTGATAAAAACCAATCATAAAGACATGAACCCAAGGACACACGCACAATGGCAAGACGGGCAAGTACCGGAATTGATGGGCTGGACGCGGCAATCTGTCATCTTCACATGGGCGACAACGTCGTTTGGCAGACCGACAGTGTGGAGGATTACTGCACCTATGTCCGTCCCTATGTCGCTCGGGCGCTGCAGCAGGGGCGGCGGATCATTTATATCCGCTTTGCGGCTCACCGGCCGGTCATCGAGCCCAATGATCACATCCGTCTGTGCACGCTGGATGCGACCGAGGGCTTTGAGGCTTTCTCCACGCAGATCCATAACATCATCTCCAAAGAGGGCCTCGGCGCGTTCTATGTGTTTGACTGCCTCAGCGACCTGCTCTCGGCCTGGGCGACGGACCTGATGATCGGCAACTTTTTCAAGGTCACCTGTCCTTACCTCTACGAGCTGGATACGGTGGCCTATTTCGGCATCCTGCGTCATCACCACGACTTTCATACCATCGCCCGCATCCGCGAAACGACACAGGTTCTGCTGGATGTCTACAACTTCGAAGGCCGTCTGTATGTCCACCCGCTGAAGGTCTGGAACCGCTACTCGCCGACCATGTTCCTGCCGCACTACCAGAAAGACGATGCCTACCTGCCCCTGACCAGCAGTATCGAGTCCAGCAAGCTGCTCTGGCACATCTCGCAAAAAGGCGACCACGCCGCGGCCCGGCGGCTGGACTATTGGGATCGGCTGTTTCTCGAGGCCGAGCAAATGCTCGCCCTGCCGCCGGATGCCGAACCGGTGCGCCACATGGTCGAGCGGCTGTGCCGGATTATGGTCGCCCGCGAAAAACGCGTCTGCGAACTGGCCGCCCGCACGCTGAGGCTGGAGGACTTGATCACGATTAAAAGTCGACTGATCGGCAGCGGCTTTGTCGGCGGCAAGGCAGCCGGGATGCTCATCGCACGGCGAATCCTGCTCAATGATCCTTCCGGCCGCTGGCAGCAGTGGCTCGAACCGCACGATTCATTCTACATCGGCTCGGATGTCTTTTATACCTATATCGTCGAAAACGGCTGGTGGAAGCTGTTTATGCGGCAAAAGACCAGAGACGGCTATTTCGAGGCCGGTGCCGAACTGCGCCAGCGCATGCTCAAGGGCCGCTTCGCCGAGCCGATTCGCCAACGTTTTCAGGAAATCGCTGAGTACTTTGGCCAGTCGCCGATCATCGCCCGTTCCAGCAGTCTGCTCGAAGATTCGTTCGGCAATGCCTTTGCCGGCAAATACGAAAGCCTGTTCCTGGTCAATCAGTGCGACCCCGATCAGCGGTATGTGCATTTTGAAAAAGCAATACGGCAGATTTTTGCCAGTACCATGAGCACCGATGCGCTGAGCTATCGCCGGCAGCGCGGCCTTGATGAGATGGATGAGCAGATGGCCCTGCTGATTCAGCGGGTCTCCGGATCCCACCACAACCAGTATTTCTTCCCGACGCTGGCAGGCGTGGGCGTCTCGTACAACACCTTCGTCTGGCGGCCGCACATGGACCCCAAAGCCGGAATGATTCGCCTGGTCTTCGGCTTGGGCACGCGGGCGGTCAACCGCGTCGAGGACGACTATCCGCAGACCATCGCGCTGGACGATCCGATGATGCGGCCGCACTCAGGGCGCCGGGACGCCAAACGCTTTTCGCAGCACAAAGTCGATGTGCTGGACGGCGGACACAATGCCCAGACCAGCGTCGATGTGCACGATCTGCTGGGCGCTGCGCCCGAGGCAAAATCGGATATGATTCTCTCCCGCGATTATGAGGCCGAGGAGCAGATGCGTCAGCTTGGCCGCGACGCCGGGCCGTACTGGCTGGTGGATTTCAAAAAACTGCTGTCCGAGACCCCCTTTGTTGAGATGATGCGATTGATGCTCAAGACCTTGGAATCGGCCTATACATACCCGGTGGATGTGGAGTTTACCGGCAATTACAATATGGACGGCCAGTTGAATATCAACCTCGTCCAGTGCCGGCCGCTGCAGACCAAGGGGCTGCGCGCCAATGTGCCGCCGCCGCAGGACATCGCGCCGGATAAAACGCTACTATCGATGACCGGCGGCACGATGGGCGGCAATATCTCCCAGTCACTGGGGGGGCTGATTTATGTCGATCCGGCCGGGTATGTTGCGCTGCCCGAGCCGCAAAAGTATGAGCTGGCCCGCTGCATCGGCACGCTCAACCAGCGCCTCGCCGACCGTGATACCCGCCCGACCCTGCTGGCCGGTCCGGGACGATGGGGCACCAGCACCCCCAGCCTCGGCGTGCCGGTCTCGTTTTCCGAGATCAATCGCATGGCGGTACTGGCCGAGGTGGCCTATGAGAGCGACAATTTGTCACCGGATTTATCGTTCGGGTCGCACTTCTTTCAGGATCTGGTCGAAAGCGACATCTTCTATCTGGCCATCTTTCCACAGGCCGAGGATACCGTGTTCAATGCCGACTGGTTCTTTGATCGCCCCAACCGACTGAAGGAGATCATTCCCGACGCGGGCGACTTTGAACCAATTGTGCGCGTCTGGATCGCCGAGGACTGCCCCTTGCGTATTTACAGCGACCTGGTGCAGCAAAAGACGGTTGTCTTTTGGCCGTAGCGGCGCGTCTTAGTATTTATTATGATCTTTGGCATCCACTTTTAGGTGTTAGTGCCCTTGAAAAGGCCATTCATCTGAAAAAAACTCCCGATTTGAAATTACCTGTAACAAATCCCTGGCCAGCGACACTATCCCGTTGAACGGGCCCAAAAATAAAATGTAAACCAAAAAATTGAAAGGAAACAAAAAATGAAGACAAAATTAATGGTAATTGCAGGCATTCTGGTACTGCTTGGTGTTGCGCTGGTTCCGGTCAGCACAGTCGAGGCCGCAACGAGCGAGACCGCCCTGGCGGCGGCATGTGAAGGCAATCCCCAAGGTTCCCAACAGGGTCCCAGAGACGGCTCACGTGTCCGGGCACGCGAGGGCAGAGGCGAAGGTGCTCGTGATGGCCAAGGCCATGGTCCCCGTCGCGGTGAGCGTCGCGGCGACGGTCCTGAAGACGGAAGCGGTCGCGGTCCCCGGCACGGTGAGCGTCGCGGTCCTCAAGATGGAAGCGGCCCTCGTGGAAACGGCCCTCATTGCCAAAATTAACGATGACAACAACTGACAAAAGCGGCCTTGTTCGTAATAGTACAGGACGAACAAGGCCTTTTTTTGTGCCCCAACCCACCACACTTCGTCTTCCAGCTTGCCCGGCTGCATCAAGCGTTTATCAAGCACCTTGTGGATATTGAACATTTTGAGGACATGCCGGTGCGGCCTGTCTTCTTATCCCAAATTTCTCACTTGGGGGTCAAAAGGTGCGTTTTTGACACCCAAGTGAGAAATCTGGGTTAACAGAGCATATCTGGTCTTTGCGAGAGTGGCTGACGTATCCGGCTATTCAATAAACTTAAGACACAAGGCACAAATGCGTTTTTTGCCATATTTTGTCGAAAAAACGATTGAGTCCACTCTAAATACTGCCTATTATGCAGCCTTTCGTTGTTTCTGTTTCGAATGGTTTTCGCTCTTGCATTTTCGTGGGAGACCCCATTTCTCATGTACATTTCGGGCTATAGAGGT
>PXAQ01000276.1 GCA_003567095.1 Phycisphaerae bacterium | reverse complement strand
TTGCCATCCCATTAACGATTCAAACCATTCTGATCTTTGCGATTACCTACGCGCTGGCCAAGCTGCTGAAGTTCAGCTATGAAGACGCCGCCCCGACCGCGATGATCGGCGCATCAAACCATTTCGAAGTTGCCATCGCCACCGCCACCATGCTCTTCGGCCTGGCCTCCGGCGCCGCACTGGCCACCGTCGTCGGCGTGCTGATTGAGGTGCCGCTGATGCTGCTGCTGGTCAAAGTCTGTCTGCGCACCAAGGGTTGGTTCCGTCACGGCCCTGCTCAAGCGAATCGATAAACAAGGCGGTCTGACTGAATTTTTACCAACGTAATATGAAACTTGAGACATAAGAAAAAAACACCCATTATAAAATTATACCCTTCAGGGTAGAAAATCCCCGCGCGAAAGACCGTAACTGAATACCGAAAAACTACATAGCCGCGCAGGAACGGGAAAACTCAATCGCGATCGGTATAATAACAAGGGTTTTTGTTAGACAATCGATTAGACAGTTGTTTTTTATGCCCTCTTTTTTGCTAAAAACAAGGGATTTTGACTGGAGCTGGCGGGAATCGAACCCGCATCTCCGCGATGCGACCGCGGCGCACTCCCATTATGCGACAGCCCCACTTAGGAGTTACTGATTATAGGCAACATGTCTGCGTTTTCAAGTTATTTTTCGATGATCCGCGTTATTTTGTTTAAAAGGCCCAGCGGTTTTGACAGGCAACCTGGTCTATCGGGAGTCGGTCCGGGGATTTTCCTTCAAATGCCGGCCAGCCGAGGGCCAGCAGATCGACGACTTCGATATGCGAGGGGATGGCCAGAACCTGACGGACCTCAAGCGGCTTGAACGCCCCGATCCAGCACGTTCCCAGTCCCCGCGCGGTGGCGGCCAGGACGATGTGCTCCAACGCAATGGCCACGTCAATCGGCCCGATCCGCTGGCCGCATCGCATCATGTAGGGATTGTTGCTGCAGGCGACGATAAGGACCGGTGCCTGCCGCACAAAATCCTGTCGAAGGGCCTGTCGGCAAAGTGCCTGCCGTATATCCGGATCGGTGACCACGACAAATCGCCAATCCTGAAAATTGCGCGCTGACGGGGCCAGGCGGGCCGCCTGAAGCAGCTCATCGAGCACCTCGCCGGACAGGGGACGATCTGTAAAACTTCTGCAGGAGTAACGCTTATGAATTACATCCATGACATCCATCGTTGTTTGCTCCAAAATAACTCAAACGATTGCTTGCTGCGGATGGAAAAAAAGCGGCATACCGCAATGATCGGTATGCCGCGTATTGATTTGGGTCAGTGCCCACCGATCAGGCTCTTCCGGGGATGGGGACGACATCATCCGGCGGGGCCGTGACGGTGCCCTTTTCAAAATCTTCCGCTGTCGGGCTCAGGGCATGGCTGTACCAGGGCGAGCGGGCGTTTTCATCGGTCAGCTCGCGAAAGCGCACCAGCTGGCCGGAATAGGCGCTGATGCGGCCCATGATAGCGGCCAGAGTGGACTCGCTGACGTCGCGTGTTTCGTTAAGCGACTCGCCCTTCATGATGCTGTTGAGCATATTGATACACTTCGTGACGCGCGGGTGTTCGTGTTCTTCAAAATCGGGAATCTGCAGCGACTTTGCATAACCGGCCGGGCCCGGTCCTGTGCCCCACGTCGCGCCCTCGGTGCCCACAAAATATTCCGCAACGCGGTTGTAGCAGCCATTGACCTGCCGGCACATACTGTGAATATGCACATCATCGCCGTAGTCAAAATCGACGCTGAAAAAGTCGAACTGGTTGCCGGTCTGGCGGCGCGCCCGCCCGCCAAAGCCCAACGCCGATTGCGGAGGCCTGCCGATGAACCAGTTGGCGACATCGATGTTATGCATGTGCTGTTCGACAATGTGGTCGCCGGACATTTCGTTGAAGCTGGTCCAGTTGCGGACCATGTAGTTCGCATCCGATTCGCCTTCTTCACGTTCACGGAACCAAAGCTGGCCCCTACACCACCAGACTTTACCGCTCATGATTCTGCCAATTCCACCGTTTTGGACCGCCCAGGCGGTCTTGCGATAGGAGGCTTCGTGGCGGCGCTGCATGCCGGAGATCACAGTCAGGTTTTTTTCTGCGGCCAGTTCGCCGGCTTTCATGATCCGTCTGGCGCCGGGTGCATCGACAGCAATCGGTTTTTCCATAAAGACATGTTTGCCGGCCTGGATGGCTTTTTCAAAGTGCAGGGGACGGAAAATCGGAGGCGTCACCAGGAAGATGACATCGGCGTCGGAGTCAATTACCTTCCGGTAGTTGTCGGCTCCGTCGAAACATCGCTCTTCGGGCACATTGTACCTTTCGGCTGCTTCCAATGTCCTGCTTTTGAAGTAATCGCCGAGGGCGACAATTTCTACATTCACATTGAGATGTCTGGCCGCTCTGATACAATCATACAAGGAGCCTCTTCCGCGGCTGCCGCAGCCGACCAATCCAATTTTGATAGTCTCATTTCCCGCGGCAAAGACCGCGCTGGGGTTGACCAACAGCGAAGTTGCCGACAGTGCTGCTGAACGTTTGACAAAATCACGTCGATTCAAAGTGGTTTTCATTCTGGTCTCCATAAATTAAAGTTACATTAAATTAGAACAGTTTTTCCCGGCACAGCAACCGGTTCTATAGGTCTGGAACCAAAGGTATAAGCCGGCAACGTATAATCCAGTTCTGATGCCCGCATGGCCCAATCCCACCGCAGCGCACGACCCGTGTAGGCGCTCATCCGCCCGAGGATAGCGGTCATGGTGCTTTCGGCAATCCGTTTTCCGTGATTAATGGCCGGCCCGTTGCGAACCGCTTCGATCAGGTCCTTATGTTCCTGAACCATCGGGTTATTGCCCGGTCCCTGAAAACGGTAGGGGTGTTTGCCGTCCAGAACGCCTGATTCCATGCTCGTTACCGCGGTGCCGTCCGTGCCGCGGAAAAACTCGCCAATACGATTGGCACAGCCATTGATCTGGCGGCTCATGCTGGTTATCCGTCTGTTGCCCGGATACTCGAATTCCACGGTGAATTGGTCGTAGATGTTGCCCAATGTCCGTACCTTGCGCCCTCCAATTGCCATGGCAGAGACAGGATGGGCATCCAGCACCCAATTGATGATATCGAGATTATGAACATGCTGCTCGACGATATGATCGCCGCTGGTCCACACGAACCACGGCCAATTTCGACACTGATACTGAATATCGTCCATATCCTGCCTGTCGTACCATTGCCAGTAGCCCAGCATGTCCGGACCGCACCAGTAACAATTTGCCGAAAGAATCTCGCCGATCTGTCCGTCCTGCAGGCGTTTGACAATATCCAGATAGAGATTCTGGTGACGGCGCTGGGTGCCGGCGACGATGGACAAGCCCTTTTGGTCGGCCAACTCGGCGGTGTCGATGACTGTCCGAACACCGACCGGATCTACCGCTGCCGGTTTTTCGATGAAACAATGTTTGCCTGCTTCAATGGCGGCCTTCAGGTGCATCGGTCGAAAATGCGGCGGGGAGGCATCAAGGACGATGTCCACCTCGCGCATCGCACAGACTTTTTGATAGGCATCGAAGCCGACAAAGCAGGTCTCCGGAGTAACCGCGACGCGATTGGCTTCGGGATACTTTTGGAGCTTTTTCAGCGTTTGATGCAACCTGTCTTCGAACAAATCCGCCACCGCTACCAAGCGAACCGTCGGGTCGGCTTGGAAGCAGTCTATCACTGCCTCTGCCCCGCGGCCCCCGCAGCCGATCAGCGCGACATTGAGTCTCTCGCTGCCGGCGGCAAAAGCTGCATGCGGGTTGACCAGCACTGAGGTGGCCGACAAGGCTGCCGCACCTTTGACAAAGTCCCTTCGTGAGACCGATTTAAAGGTTCCATTAACCATTGATAAAACTCCTAAAAAGTTGCCCTGTCATTAACGTTCCTGTTGTCTGTCTTCTGACCTCTGTCTGCCTTGTTCTGTCAATTCAGCGGCGTCAAAACAATATTGCGAAACTCAATCGGCGAGCCTTCCGATTGCAGGGCAATAGCCCCCTCGGACGGCCAGACATTGAACGCGCGGTTTTGATGGACGCCGTTGACGTACAGATCGATCCTGTCGCCCCGGCAGATGATCCGATACGTATTCC
>PXAQ01000148.1 GCA_003567095.1 Phycisphaerae bacterium | reverse complement strand
CGTAATCTTGATCACGTCCGGTCCGCTGCCACAACTCCATCGGCTGGATGACCGGCACGGCGATCTCCTGAGCGCCGGCGGCGTCCATCTCCTGACGCACAATCTGCATCACCTTCTGCATCATCCGCCACCCGGCGGGCAGATAAATATAGGTGCCGCTGGCCAGTTTCCGCATCAGCCCGGCCCGGAGCATAAGCTGATGACTGATAATCTCCGCATCCGCGGGCACTTCCTTAACCGTTGGAATCAACGCTTGGCTGTATCGCATAAGTTGCTTTCTTTTCGATTGTCTGGATTTATCTGAATTCTATTAATCCGCCGGCCAATTGTCGGTTCGAAATGACGAGGCGGGCAGACCCTCTACATTGAACAGATTCGCCTCAGCCCAGTTTTTAAACGCGTAGCGCACGGCCACCGGATTGGGCACCTGTGGGCTGGAAACGCGAACGGTGTTGTCGCCGTCGATGACAGCCTCTGCCGGGACAAACCGGCGGTCAATACCGGCAATCTCAAACTCGCGCAGCGGGCCGTCTTTTGCAACAAGCCCGCTGCCGGCATAATCAAATGTAATGTGAGCGGTATCGCCCCGCACCCTCATCGCTCGATACAGCGGACCGAAATAGACAATCTCAGGCCGATTGTACGTCTTTGCCAATGCCCAGAGACTGAGTCGTTTACCAACGTCGTGCTTGTTGCGCGGATGGATGTCGTCTTTTTCACCGATGTCCATCGTCACCGCCATCCCGACGTTCGGCACGGCATCAAGCGTCAGCAGCTGCGCCTCGCGAAGCCGTGCGGAGGAATCGCCGTCGGGATTTCCATAGTTACAGGGAGCGATCTGCACATAATAAAACGGGAAGTTGCCCTGCTGCCAGAGTGTTCGCCAGTTTCGAATCATCGCCGGAAACAGCGTTCGGTACTGCTCGGCCCGATCGCGGTTGGATTCGCCCTGGTACCAAATCGCCCCGGCAATCCGAAAATCAATCAATGGGTGAATCATCCCATTAAACAGCATCGAGGGACTGCGGTGGTTGATTTGAACACCCCCCGGCGCAGTCGGCGGCGAGGGTACGCTACGCCGATAAGCGACGTTATATTTCCACGTGCGCGCGACCGTCGCTGCGGCATGCGCATCGGCGCCGGGCGGGCCGATGCGCATGTCATTTTCCTCGCCCAAAAAGCCCGCCTCGTCTTCCAGATTGACAACCCGCACCGCAATGATATTCGGCCCGACACGCAGTATCGCAGCCGGCAGTCGAAAGACGCCCGCGGTGTCGGTATCGACCGGTTCGACGCGATTGCCATTGACCCACACCGTCGCGATATCCTCAATCCTTCCCAGTCGCAGCTCCAGCTCGCTGCGCGCCCACGACGGCGGCAGGTTGGTCGTGCGGCGAAACCAGACGATGCCTTCTGTGTCCTCAAGCTCGGTCCCGCTCCATGATGTGGGCAGTTCGATGGTCTCCCACTGGGCGTCATCAAAACCGGGATGTTGCCAGTTTTCCTGAACACCGCGATCAATTTCAGACAGCGCTTCTTGCCACTGTGCCATCTCTTGTTTGAAGCGCTGCTCGGCGGCCTGCCGGTAGGCTTCGGGGTCTTGGATACGGTCCAACTCTTCGTCAAAATCACCGTGCGCACGCAACGCCTCGTCGCACATCCAGGCCTCCACAGTCGCACCGCCCCGACTGGCATGAATAAGGCCGATGGGCACATCCAGTTTCTCGTGAATCTCGTGTCCGAAGTAATAAGCTACCGCAGAGAAATCCCGGACTGCCTCAGGCGTACACACCTGCCATCGGCCAACCAAGTCTTCCTGGGGGGCGGCACCCAAAGCCCGTTCCGTGTGGAACAGGCGAATACGCGGGTAGTCGGCTGCCTGAATGGTGTCCCGGGCCTTGTCAGTGTCCAGGCGTGTCAGCGACCAGAACATATTTGACTGTCCCGAACAGAGCCATACCTCGCCGATCAGTACATCCTCAAGGACGATTTCATTGTTGCCGCGAATGGTCAGCGTGTGCGGGCCCCCGGCGCGGGGGGTGTTGATCTGAACGCGCCAGTTTCCGTCGGGATCGGCTGTCGTAGAAGTTCCGACAAACCACTGCCAGGATCCTTTGACAGTGACTCGCTCGCCCGGCTCGGCCCAGCCCCAGACAGTCGCACTGCTGCGCTGCTGGAGCACCATGCCATCACCGAAAATCGCCGGCAAACGCACATCCGCCAAGGCCGGACAAACCACAAACCAGCCCATCAGGACACCAAAAAATAGACATCGTTTCGTTTTCATCGAAATACCCCTGAATCAACGATTAGCACTTTAACGATTAGCGTATCCCCTGTTCAAAAAACAGGTATTTTTATCTAAAGGTCATGTATGACGGGTATCTTAAACGCCCGGCAGGTGTTTGTCCATATCTTAATCCTTGTGAGATCATCCCCATAAGCCGATTTTTTTTTTTTGGCTTCAATTAACAGGCATTCTTTGTCCGAATTTTGTGCTTGACGTTCGGGACCTTTTGCACTATGCTGATGTTTTTATGTGTTCGATAGACTCATGACAACAGGGATTTATGCAGCAGACAACACCCATGACCTCGAGAACCGCCGCTGAGACGGCCTCAGCGGAAGCATCCAAGACGTATGCCTGGTGGCAGCCGCATCGGCGGGTCTATGACTGGGTCATCGGCTGGGCCGATACGCGTTACGGGGTACCGGCGCTGATTGTGCTGGCGATTGTCGAGCCGATTTGTGTACCGATTCCGGCCGATGTGCTGGTGGTCGGCTTGGGGATGGGCAAGCCGGCCAGGGCCATTCATTACGGGCTGATTTGCTCGGTCTTTTCGGTCCTGGGCGGGACGATCTCATTTTTGCTGGGCCTGGCGATCGGCCCCGAGCGTGTGGTGGCGTTTTTTGAGGCGATCAGCGTCGGACCGCTGGCCTTGGGCGACAACGCGCGGTTGGCCCTGGAGTATTACCAGCGGTACGATTTCTGGGCGATTGCCATCTCGGCCCTGACGCCCGTGCCGTATATGCTCTTTAGCTGGGTCGGGGGCATGGCCGAGGTCTCGGTGCTCAAATTCGTCGGCGTCAGTCTCGTGTTTCGCACGATGCGCTTCGGCGGCGAGGGGGTGCTGTTTCGCATCTTCGGCCGACGTGCCCGCCTGCTGATCGACAAATACTTCAACACCGCCACCATCATCGCCGTCATCCTGCTGGCCGGCCTGGTCTACATCCTCCGCCAGGTCAGACATCTGTTCCAATGAGTTTGCAGCAGGCCTATATGACAATCTTTTTAATGACATGGTTATGAATGAGATACAGAAAAAGAAACTGCTTGGGGTAGCAAAGCGGGCGGTGGCAGCGGCAGTGACTGGCACCGCGCCGCCGGCGGTGGTCTGCGACGACCCGGCGTTGAACGAGCCGCGGGGCTGTTTTGTCACGCTCAAGAACGGCGACGCGCTGCGCGGCTGCATCGGGCAGTTTGAGGCCGAAAAGCCGCTGTGCCGGATGGTCGCGCAGATGGCGGTCTCCTCGGCCCAACACGACCCGCGTTTTGGGCACGACCGCATCGGCCCCGACGAACTGCCCGCGCTGCATATCGAAATCTCCGCCCTGACCCCGATGCAAAAAACCGACGATCCGATGAGCCTGCGCCTGGGCGTTGACGGTATCTACATCACCGACGGCAGGCAAAGCGGCTGTTTTCTGCCGCAGGTGGCCGCCGAGACCGGCTGGAGCAAGGAAGAGTTTCTTGGCTACTGCTGCGCCCACAAGGCCGGCCTGCCCTGGGACGGCTGGACACGCAAAGACGTCCAGACCTACCTGTTCCGCGCCGAGGTCTTCGGCGCCGACTGGACTGAAATCGAGGATTGACAGCAACTGTTTGCAACTTTCATTGTGAGCCATTGAGCCAGAAAATGGATAAACAAAAATCCCGGTGGGCTATATATCGTGTGTGTCTTAGGTCACTGGCGGCGGTCTTGCTGGCCGGATGTGCCGCGGCGCCTCGACAGCATACGGCGGCATCCGAGCCGACCGTCGAGCTTGCCACAGCGGCCGGTTTGATCGACTATCTGCGCAGCGAACCGGCCGTGCGCGATGCGGCGATATGGGACAACCCCTACGGCGAAGGCCTGACCATCGACACCGCCCACTACCGCATTT
>PXAQ01000119.1 GCA_003567095.1 Phycisphaerae bacterium | reverse complement strand
CGGTTATGCAGCCGTGATGACAGTGCCTTTGACGAACTGGTCGATCGCTATGCGGGCCGATGCTATGGGTATTTTTATCGGCTGTGCGGCAATGGGGAACAAAGTGAAGAGTTCGTCAGTGAGCTGTTCGTTAAGCTGGTTGAAAAGATCGACACCTTTGACGGCGGGTCGTTTGATAATTGGCTTTTTACGGTTGCGTCGAACCTGTTTCGTGACCATTTGCGTCGCAAATATAGGTATAAGCGCCTGCTCGATGAGGTGGCCGCCCAGGAGCGCAAGCGGCAGGAAGAGGCGGTTGGCGATCCGCGTCAGGAAGCGGTTTCTGACAGGCTTCAGTGGGCGCTTGAAAAACTCGATACAGAAACAGCGGAGCTGATTATGCTGCGGTATTACAGCAAGGTCAGTTTCCGGGAGCTGGCCCAGATGCGCAATGAACCGATCGGGACATTGCTGTCCAAGGTTCATCGCGGGCTGAAACGATTGCGTGTTTTAATGGAAGATGTGTCCTATGAATAAAAATGCAGAAAATTTGAATGCGCTGATAAGGCAGTTTGTCGATCCGGCTGATGCCGAGCAAATCGCCCACGACATCCGTTGCGGCGATGCCTTGCTCGATTCGTTCGCCTCGCCCGCGATGTGTCCGGAGTCGGCCGATCGGCTTCGCCGGCGTTTGCGTCAGCATCGATTGGGTCGTCGCCGCCGCCGACAGGCGATCGGCTGGGCAAGCCTGGCCGCTGCCGGCGCTGCGGCGATGGTGCTGCTGTTTGTCGGCCTGGGGCAAACCCCGCAAAAACCGGCCGAGAGCCTGCCGCTTGTCCAGCAGCCTGTTGAGCCCCCGCCGGTCGAGAGTGGCCCTGCTGACCTGAGTGATCTGCCCGGGGTTACGCTGAATCTCTGGGAAGAAGCATCGTACGTCCAGGATGATCAGGACGTTGCGGCCATCAAATCGGAGCTGGATGATATCGCCACGTGGATCAAACGGCTCGGTGTGATGGAAAACACATTTCCCGACGAACGTGTGATCAACGGCGAGACCGCCAGCCAGGACGATATTAAGATTGATCTGACAGAATTCTGGAAGGGATAGCAGGCGCTATGAAAATGCCATCGTATCGATTGACTTGTCTTTTTGCGGCGTCAGCGGCGCTGATTTGTGCAGTCTGTGCGGGCGCCGAAGCGACCGCGAATGACGCTTCATCGGAAACGGATATCTGGCAGGACGCGCTGATCCACCCGTTCGATGCGATTGTGTTGACCGAATCGCAGATTGATCGGTTTCTCGAGCGGCTGTCACAGACCAACCCCGCCAGGGCCGGCGAACTTGAAAGGATCCGCATCACGGACCCGCAGCAGTTTCGCTGGGAGATTCGCGAGGAAATGGCCAATCGCTTTTTCCAGCGGATTCAGCCGCCCGATGAGCCCGCCCCGGCCGAAGAGCCCACACCGACGGAGCCGCCCGCCGAACCGGATGCGGCGCTGCTGCAAAAGCAGGCCGAGTTGATCGACTGGCTGGAGAAGAATTTCCCGAAGCAGGCCAAAGACCTCAAGGCCGACTTGCCGCTTACGGCCGAACGGATGGACGAGCTGCGCGGGCGGTATGACCCGATGATGCGCGCCGAGCGGATTAATCCGCCTCTTGCCGAGGCGATGAAAGAGGATTTCCGGGTGCAGATGCGCCGCGATGAGCTGCTGATGGCGTGGCAGCTTGAAAATCCGGACAACCGTGAGGCGATTGTCAACGAGCTTGAGCAGCTTGTCTCGAAGCGTTTTGATTTAATTATCCGCAAGCGGAAGCTTCAGCACGACCATATTCGCAACCGTCTCAACCAGCTTCAGGAAGAGCTTGACCGCCAGCAAAAGGAAATAAATACGCTGCGAAATGCCAAAAAATATTCTGTTCGGGCGCGTGTTGACGAATTGATTCAAAACGCCGAGAAGGCGGACTGGGATTGACCGTTTAAAGGATTTGCCTCTTGATCAGCGACGAAGTTGCTCCTGTTCGCGGCGGGTCGCTTCGCGCAGGATTTGTTTTTCTCTGCTGGTCAGGCTGGTCAGTCCCTGGCGGTTGATTTTTTCCAGGACGCGGTCTACCTCCGAGACAAAGCTGCGCTCATCTTCAATTTTCTGTGACCAGCTTCCCTTGTTTTTTTTCATCCGCATCTCGGCCAGCATCGGCTGATAGAGCACATACAACACGCCGACGGCAATGCCTGTCAGGTGGGCCGCCTCGCCGCCGACATTGACACCGGTTCGGACAAACAGCAGGCTCATGACCACTGCCATGATCGCCACGGCTCGCATGCTCATCGGGACAAGACCGAACAGATACACCCGCAAATGCGGATACAGTACCGCTACCGCGCCGAAGATGCCGTAAATGGCCCCCGATGCGCCGACCATCGGCAGCGCCTCCAACAATCCGAAAACGACCAGCAGGGTATAGACCACGCCGCCGGCGGCGCCGGCAGAGAGATAGAATCTTAAAAATCGCCGCGAGCCCCATTGCCGTTCCAGCAACGGCCCGAAGAAAAACAGCATCAGCATATTGAAAAAGATATGCCCGATGCCTCGCAAATCGTGCAAAAACTGATAAGTGATTATCCGCCAGATCTGCGCGATGTTGCCCCAGCCTTCCGGCCAGACGCTGCCGATCCTGAAGACCGCCTCACCAATGGGTGTGAACACGACGGAAATCAGATAGACGGCGGCGTTGATGATCAGCAGCCATTTGACCACCGGCGGCAGTTGTGGCATGGAAAACTGCCGTCGGCCATGGCCGGCGCCGTACTCATCCTGGAAATATTGGCGGTCATAAATGCCCATAGATACCTGACATATAAATTAGAATTCGTGAAAATCGTGTCTATCTGCTATAATATCGCCCAAAACACTATTCAGTTCAACTGTAAATTTGAAGATGACGGATTTTGGTTATTTAGCCGACGAACTTGACCGGCTGCGGAACGCGCATCTGCTGCGGCGCTGTCTTTGTGTCGATTCGCCGCAGGGGCCGGTGGTGCGGCTGGCCGACGGCAGCGAGAAGGTGCTGTTTTGCAGCAACAACTACCTGAACCTGGCCGGCGACCGGCGCATTGTCGAGGCCGCGAGCCGGGCGATGCGTGACTATGGGTTTGGCTCGGCCGCGGCCCGGCTGATCAGCGGTACGATGCGGCCGCATTGTGAGCTTGAGCAGGCGATGGCCGATTTTCTGGGCAAAGAAGCTTCGCTTTATCTGCCCAGCGGCTGGACGGCTAACCAGGCGCTGCTGACAGCGCTGCCGCAAAAGGGCGACCTGGTGCTGATGGACCGCTATGACCACGCCTCGATCATCGACGCGGTGCGGGCGTGCCCAGCCGAATTTCGCACATACCGCCGCGACCGGCCCCAGCGGCTGGAACACTACCTGGCACAGGGTCACCATCACTGCAAATTCATCGTGACCGAAAGTGTCTTTTCGATGGATGGGGACATTGCCGACCTGAAACTGCTCGTTGACTTGAAGCGGCGGTACGGGGCGATTTTGATTGTTGATGAGGCCCATGGGCTGGGCTGTCTGGGCGCAAACGGCGCGGGGTTGTGTCAGGAGCAGGAAATATTGGATCAAATTGATCTGGTTGTCGCACCGCTGGGCAAGGCTGTCGCGGCCAGCGGCGGGATTGTGGCCGGGCCGCAGGTGGTGATCGATTATCTGATCAACACCGCACGGCCGTTTATTTTCACGACCGCGCCGCCGCCGGGTATTGCGGCAGGGGCTGTTGAGGCGCTGTCGATCATTCAGGCCGAACCCCGGCGGCGACAGCGACTGCAGGACAACGCCGCGTATCTGAGAGAGCAGTTGACGAGGATGGGGCTGGATATCGGGCAAAGTACAACCCATATCATCCCCGTTCTGCTGGGCGCCTCCGAGACGGCACTGGCGGTCTCCTCGGCCTTGTATGAGGCCGGCTACTACGCGGCCGCAATCCGCCCGCCGACCGTGCCGCATAACACCGCCCGGCTTCGGATTTCCGTGCAGGCCGACCATACCCGGGACCATCTGGATGGATTCTGCAAGGCACTGGGCAAGATAATTTTTAATTCTTAATTTGGCGTGAGGGGAATCGCGGGTACTGGATTCCCGCCTTCGCGGGAATGACGGGAGAGGACGGGAATGACGGGGAGGATGGGAATGACGGGGAGGATGGGAATGACGGGGGAGG
>PXAQ01000172.1 GCA_003567095.1 Phycisphaerae bacterium | reverse complement strand
GCCGGGGCCTGTCGGCCAGCCGGTCTCGCCGCCCAGTGCCGCCGCAGAGACCGCCGAATCGGCCGAGGAAAGCGGCTTGGTCGATGTAAAATCCCCGATCATCGGCACATTTTACCAGGCGGCCAGCCCGGACAGCGAACCGTTTGTCTCGGTCGGCACCCGGGTTGAGTCGGATTCGGTTGTCTGCATTATAGAGGCGATGAAAGTGATGAACGAAATCAAAGCCGAGACCGGCGGGACGGTTGTTGAGGTCTGCTGCAAAGACGGACAGGCGGTCGAGTACGGGCAGGTTCTGTTCCGTGTGCGCCCCTGATCCGGCGGTACGTCGTTTGAATTCGAAACTCGAATATCGAAACCTGAGACACATTCGAATTTCAAAAAATCAATATCAAAAACAACGAGACAGGTTGATCGGATATGTTTTCACGTATTTTAATAGCCAATCGGGGCGAAATTGCGCTGCGGATCATCCGTGCCTGCCATGAGCTGGGCATCGAGGCAATTGTGGTGTACTCTGAGGCGGATGCGGACGCGGCGTACGTGACGTTGGCCGACGATGCGATTTGTATCGGCCCTCCCGCGGCGGGCAAGAGCTATCTGAATATTCCGGCGATTATCAGTGCCGCCGAGATTGCCGATGTGGATGCGATTCATCCGGGTTACGGTTTTTTGGCTGAAAATTCACATTTCGCCGAAGTCTGCAACGAATGCGGCATTACGTTTATCGGCCCATCGGCCGATGCGATGCGGCTGCTGGGGGATAAGGTGGCCGCCAAGAAAATAGCTCGCAAGGCCAAAGTGCCGGTCGTGCCCGGCTCCGATGGGGAGATTGCCGATGAGGCCGCGGCGATCAAGCTGGCCAACAAAATCGGCTATCCGGTGATATTGAAGGCCACCGCCGGCGGCGGGGGACGCGGCATGCGCGTTGCCCACAACGACATCAGCCTGCATAATGCCTTCAGTCAGGCCAAATCGGAAGCCGAGGCGGCTTTCAAAAATGGTGCCCTGTACATCGAGAAGTTCATTGTCGAGCCGCGGCACGTCGAGGTGCAGGTCATGGCCGACCAGCAGGGCAATGCACTGCATTTTTATGAGCGCGACTGTACGATTCAGCGTCGTCACCAGAAGCTGATCGAAGAGTCACCCTGTCCGGTACTGGATGAAAAGACACGCGAGGAGTTGTGCCGCTCTGCGCTTCGCCTGATTAAGGAAGCCAACTATCACAGCGCCGCCACTGTTGAGTTTTTATTGGACAAGGATAAGAATTTCTACTTCATCGAGGCCAACACCCGCATTCAGGTTGAGCATCCGGTCTCCGAACTGGTCACCGGCCGTGATTTGATTAAATGGCAACTCAAAATCGCCTCCGGCGAGCCCTTCGATCTGCGGCAGCGCGATATCACGCTTACGGGTGCGGCGATGGAATGCCGCATCAACGCCGAGGATCCGGCACGGGGCTATGCGCCCTGTCCCGGGCGTGTGACCCAATTCATCGTGCCCGGGGGGCCAGGTGTGCGGGTCGATACCCATCTCTGCCAGGATGCGATGGTTTCGCCGTATTATGATTCGATGATCGCCAAGCTGATTGTTCACCAGCCGACGCGGGATGAGGCGATTGCCACGATGAAGCGGGCGCTGCGGGAGTTTCGGATCGAGCCGATTAAGACGACTATTCCGATCTGCTTGGATATTCTTTCGCACAACCTTTTTGTCAAAAATCAGGTGGATACGAGCTTTATCGAACGTCATATGGAACATTGACGAATTTTCAGGTCAAGAAGGCCTGCAATAACCGAAAATTAATTGCCGAATGGATGGATTTTTCTTGAAATTTGCCGCCTGTGCGGTGATAGTGTACCGATAAGAATGAGCGGAACAGGTTCATGGAATGACCTTACTTTTTGGGAAAGGGATTATCCATGTATGGCAGTTTAACATTTTTGATCAGTGCGCTGTTGATCGGTGCGGTTGGAATCGAATCGGAAAGCGGCAGTTCTTATACAGTCAGCGAAATCATTCACGTCAGGCAGCCGACGGTGGTGGTGTGTCGTTTGCGCGACTATGTCCAGCCGACGCGTGTGCGTTTTTCGGTTCGCCTGCGCGACGTCGCGGCACCGGATGATGTGGACGCGGCCGCAGGGGCGCGCGATAGTCTTGAAAAGCGACTCGCCCAGGCACAGCACATCCGATTGCAAAATGTCGACGATCACGGGTATTTTCATCTGACTGCCGATATTTATGCCGATGGGGTCAATCTCGGCGCCGCTATGCTGCAGGGCGGTTTGTTGCGGCCGTTGGAGCCCGAGAAGGACGAAGTGTCCCAGCCTGAGCCGGTACGATGGGAATTTGTGCCTCCGGAAGACAAAGCCGCTCCTAAACATCCTGCGCCGTCGGAACTGTCGGCGGACACGCAGCGCGGTTTTGGCCGCAAGGTGGAGATTGCACACATCCGTCCGGAAACCGGATTGCGCGATGCGCTGCGTATGATTTCCAGTCAGTCCAGCCCGCCCTTGCCGATCCTGGTGATGTGGGGCGATCTGGAGCGAAATGCCCTGATTACGCCGGACAGCCCGGTTGGCCTGGAAGGATTCGGGCAGGTACCGGCCGAACAGGCCCTGCGTCTGGTGCTGTTGTCTGTCCAGTCGCCCGGGATGCCGCTGAGGATGGTTCACGACGGCGGTGTCGTGACCATTGCTACGGGGTATGCGGATATCGAAAAACCGCGGGCGGTTGTCTACCCCGTGGCGGACCTGATCTCGCCGCCCTGGGGCCGTTTTCGACACTGGTAAGACACATTTCGAGCAATTTTCGTTTTTATCGGGAAATTGTGCGTATATAGGATGGGGGTATTAACGGCTCTGGCCGCGGGGTGGCAATTCAGGATGTTCAGGTGATGTCTGACCTTTAATGGGAATTTTCTGGCCGAAAACTGCTTTTTCAGGCAGCGAGATTCGGTTAAGAATAGTTGACCTTTAGCCGATGAAATAATGTTCATAATGGTTTACTCTATACAGGAGTTGTTTAATGGTGTCATCGAAAGAATCGTCCGGCAAAGATAAGCCGAAAGTTCATGTGGTCCGGACCTTTACGGTCAAGCCGTCCCTGCCGGAGCCGCTGAAAGAGCTATATGAGGTCGCGGGCAATTTATACTGGTCGTGGCATTATGAGATTACCGAGCTGTTTCGACGGGTGGATTATGAGCTGTGGAAGCAGTGCGCACACAACCCCATTCGGATGCTGGGTATGGCCTCACAGGCGCGGCTGGAGGATTTGTCGCATAACGAGGGTTTTTTGTATCAGTTGCACACGGCACGTGAAAAGCTTGCCGAGACACTGAATGCGCCGTCGTGGTTCGATAAAATCTATGCCCGGGATAATGCGCGTCCGACAATTGCGTATTTTAGCGCCGAATTCGGGGTTCATGAATGTCTGCCGATATATTCGGGTGGGCTTGGGATTCTGGCCGGCGATCATCTCAAAAGCGCCTCGGAGCTGGGCGTGCCGCTGGTCGGGATTGGGCTGCTGTATCAAAAGGGCTATTTCCGGCAATATCTCAATACCGACGGCTGGCAGCAGGAACATTACATCGATAACGATTTTCACAATATGCCGCTGGAGCTGGTGCGAAAAGAAAGCGGCAGTCCGCTGACGATCAATATTCAGTTTCCGGCCCGGACGGTGACCGCCCAGATATGGAAAGCCCTGGTCGGGCGGATTCCGCTGTATCTGCTGGATACCAACCTTCCGGAAAACGCGCCCTTTGACCGGACGATTACCCAGACGCTGTACGGCGGCGATTCGGAGATGCGGATTTGCCAGGAGATCGTGCTGGGCATCGGCGGGCTCAAGGCGCTGTACGCGATGAATCTGGAGCCGACGGTGTGCCATATGAACGAAGGACACGCGGCGTTTATGGCCCTGGAGCGGGTGCGGCGGATTCGCAGCCGGTACAAGATGACCTACGAAGAGGCGTTCGAGGCGGCCAAGGCCAGCAACGTCTTTACCGTTCATACACCGGTGGCGGCCGGTAACGATGAGTTTCCCGTCGAGATGATGGACAAGTATTTTGGCCACTATTACGGCAAGCTGGGCCTGAATCGCGAGCAGTTTTTGGCGCTGGGGCGGGTCAACCCCGACAGCGCGACCGAGTCGTTTAAGATGCCCGTGCTGGCGATCCGCACCAGCGGTCACCGCAACGGCGTCAGTCAGCTTCACGGCG
>PXAQ01000072.1 GCA_003567095.1 Phycisphaerae bacterium | reverse complement strand
CGCCCCGGGCCCGACGTTCACCCGCTCGGTCATGGCCGCAGTGGGCACGGGGCTGGGCACAGGACTGGCCGCCGGCACCGCCACGGCCGCAACAGCCGCCGTCGCCGGCAGCGGCGCAGCGATGAGCGCCTCGGGCGGCCTCCTGACTACCGCCGCAGTCAAAATCACCGCTGCCGCCGCCGCAGTCGTCATCACCGCAGGCGTTGTGGTCCATACACAAACACAGACCCGGCCCGAGCAGGCAGGCGAATCTGCCGTTACCCAGGAGCAGGCGGACATGACTGTTCAGGTCAGCATGATTTTAACCGGCGTCGGGCATTGCGGGCGTCTTGTCGCTTGGGGCAATGACATGTTTGGCCAAGTCAGCGATACCCCTGAGGGCGACGATTTTGTTCAAGTCTCTGCGAGCGGTTATGCCGCGGCGGCGCTGCGAGCAGACGGAACGATTGTATGCTGGGGCGACGACCACCAAAATAGGCTGAACTCTCCAACGGGCAATAACTTCACAAAAATAGCCGGCCGCATTGCGCATTTTCTGGCATTGGACGAGGATGGCAAGATCTATGCCTGGGGTTGGGATTCACACGGCCAAGTGAGCGACGCTCCTACAGGCAGTGGATATGTGGCGATTGCCCTCGGGTTATATCACAGCGTTGCGTTGCATTCCAACGGACAGATTGTTGTCTGGGGCGATGATACGCACAATCAAATCAGCGGCGTTCCATCGGGGAGTAACTTTGTTCAAATTGCATCCGGTTATAACTATAGTTTGGCTCTCACGAGTGATGGGGCGGTTTTCGTCTGGGGTGAGAATGATTATAATCAAGTCAGCAATGCTCCAAATGGCTCTGGTTTCGTCTTTATTGCATCCGGCGCGGATCATTGTTTTGCAATGGATCCAAATGGAGTGATTACTGCCTGGGGTTTTGATGAAAGCGGTCAGGTCAGTGATACGCCCGACGGTGGCGGATTTAAAGCGGTTGCCGGCGGCGAACACCTTAGCCTGGCGATTGATTCCAACGATAAAATTGTGGCATGGGGAGGCTTGAGCGAAATGACGCGGGTGTTGGCCGGGTTGGCAGATGTTAATGAAGCGAACGATTTCTCTCAAATATCCGTGGGCGCTGGAACCGCGTATGCGATTACGAAGGAGGACAAATAGCCACTAGAGAATTTCCACCCGCCCACACCCCGTGAACGGTTACGGAATTTGTATTTGCAGCACGACCAGCTTGGCCGTTTCCACGGGCTGCCCGTGCTGCTTTAACCCGCTTTTCGGGTGTTGAGCCAAAAACATTGAAAGATGACGAACACCCGCATATTCAACGATTGATCTCCGAGATTCTATCGGAAAACAATTAAAAACCGGTGATTTTCTGGAAAAACGGTTGACAAACTCAGCAATATTCGGTTTAATGTCTGTTTAGTGGTTGCCGAGACGGGCAGGAGACATCGACGATGACAGACCCGCTTTGGCCGTCTGGCCACTGATATTGGAGATGATGGCGTAAACAGGAGGCAGTCTTATGAAAACGACGGTTTGGGCAGTACTTTGGGTGTTCAGTGCGAGTGTATGGGCGGCCGGTCTGCCCTACGGCGGCGGAGACGGCACGGACGAGAACCCGTACCAGTTGTGGACGGCAGAGCACCTTAATGCGATGGCCGATACACCGGCTGATTATGACAAATCATTCATCCTGATGGCGGATATCGATCTGGCGGATTTTGTGTATGATCGCGCGGTGATCGCGCCGGACTTGGATACCGATGTGTGGGGACCGCAGGGTCCCCGATTCTCCGGCACGCTGGAGGGCAACGGCTTTACCATTGACAACCTGACGATTTTGAATCGCGACGCCCATTACGTGGCACTGATCGGGGCAGCCAAGCCCGGCGCGGTTGTTCGCAATCTGCATCTGAACAATGTCAACATAGCCGGCGATGTCGCTGTTTCCGGTCTGGTAGGCGACAATTTCGGACGGGTTGAACACTGCTCGGTCACCGGCCGCGTCGAGGGCCGGCATAGTGTTGCCGGCCTGGTGGGTTTTAACAACAAGGGCGGAGTCATCAGCGATTCACAGGCGGTTGTTCTGCTGACGACAAGTCGTAAGAATGCCGGTTCCATCGGCGGGCTGGTCGGCGGAAACAACCACGCCGAAATCCGCCGCAGCAATGCGACCTGCACGATCGTCTTAAATCATTGCGCTCGCCAGGTCGGCGGACTGGTCGGGTTTAACCGCTCCACTGCTGTTATCGAAGACAGCTACGCCTCCTGCATCATCCGCACCAACGACACGCATCGAATCATAGCCGGCGGAGGCCTGGTTGGGCAAAACAGCGGCGATATTCTTGAAAGCGCAACATGGAACGTCGATATCCGTGTGCGCGGCAGCCAAATCGGCGGGCTGGTCGGCAGAAATCAGAGCACCGTTGCACGCTGCTATGCCCACGGCAGGATCTCGGCCGGGAAATGCAGCGGCGGAATGGCAGGCGTCAATGCAGGGTACATCGTCGATTCGTACTGTGATGTGGCGGTGGACGGCCGGGGCCGAGTCGGCGGCTTTTCCGGCATAAATCGCTACGGCATCGCGCGCTCCTACAGTGTGGGGCCGGTCATCGCAGCCGATCAGCAGCCGGGCGGTTTTGTCGGCCAGAATACCGGAACGGTCAAAATCAGCTATTGGGATGTGGAGGCCTCGGGCGTGGCCGACAGCGCCGCCGGCACACCCATCACAACCGAAGAGATGATTTTTTCCGTGATGTTTCCCGGCTGGGGCGATAACAGTTGGGTCATTGCCGAAGGCGCCGCCCGCCCGCGGCTGATATGGGAGGGAACCGACGGGACGCCGATCCAGGATGAGCCGGCGACCTACAGCGGCGGCGCAGGAACGCCGGACGATCCGTTCTGGATTACCTGCATCGACCAATTGGGGGCCATCGGGGATTATCCGCAGGATTTGACCCGAAGTTTTATCCTGATGGCTGACTTGGATTTTGAGGGACAGGTCTTTGCCGGTATCGGCGCGGGACAGGGATTTTCCGGTACGTTCGACGGAAACGGACACCTGCTGAGCAATCTGAAACTATCCGGCCAGGCGGAATATACCGGCCTGTTTCCGTTTATTCAACAAAACGGGGTTGTTCGAAATCTTCACCTCCACAGCGTACAGGCGGTCGGTTCGCGCAATCTCGGCGCGATCGCCGGAAGGAACGAAGGGCTTATTGAAACGTGTACAGTCGAAAATCTTGTCATTACCTGCCCTGAAACCGCATGCGGTGTCGGGGGGCTGGCGGGACGCAACGCGGGCACTATCCGAGACAGTCTGTGCTCAGTTGAGCTCAATGTGAAAGCGTCGCGATCTCACCATTTCGGCGGACTGGTCGGCGCTAACATGGGACGCATCGAGCGGTCTTTTGCAGCAGGACGTATTGAAAGCGTCGGCGACTCCAGTCGCGTTTTTGGCGGACTGGTCGGATACTGCGGCTATATGTCCGTCATTGAGAACTGTTTCACCGCGGTGGATGTGATCAGTCGGGGACCCAACAGTCGGGCTTTTGGAGGCTTTGCCGGGTCTCAGGGATTTCGAACGCGCATCATCAACAGCCTCTCGGTGGGGCAGGTGCTGGCCGGGCAGAACAATCGCGACTTCGGTGGATTCATCGGAGTCAACGGACATTGCAAGGTCGTTGATCAAACCAGGATAAGCGGCTGTTTTTGGGATGTAGAAACCAGTGGAATGCAGACCGGAGCGGGACAAAATCGCGCTCCGAACGCCGAGCCGATAGGCGCGGCGACTGAGATGCTCCGGTCCGAGCAGATCTTTCGCGATGAGGACTGGTCGCTGGGCTGTGCCCAGGAGCCGGGCATCTGGCACATCGAGGCAAATGCCTACCCTATGCTTTCCTCGCTGCTCGGGGAAAATTGACAAAACCCTTGCCGAATGCGGCCCAAACACGTAAAACACCAGGCAGTGTAAGGATTGCGAACTGTCCAATTCCAGTCCTTTTTCCGAATTTTCGCCAATCCGTGTAAGGGTCAGACAATGCTGTCGGAATATTTTGCAGATGTGCCCCGCTCGCCGGGGCTGTTTATCACCGCCACCGATACCGAGGTCGGCAAGACACTGGTCACCGGGGCGATCGCGCGACTGCTGCGGCAGGCCGGGCGCAAGGTCGGCGTGCTCAAGCCCGTGGCCAGCGGCTGCCGGCGCGACCGGGAGGGG
>PXAQ01000136.1 GCA_003567095.1 Phycisphaerae bacterium | reverse complement strand
TCCAGCGACGCATAACGTCGCATCAGCCGCTGTGAGACCTCAGCCATCGAATACGCCTGCGGGCCCCAGTAAAAATCGCCGCGCCGGGCCGTCTGCTCGCACCACGAACACCGCACGCCCGGCAGATCAACCCAGTCCGGCCCGAAGACGCGTCGGCTGTTCTCCGTATGCCCGCCGCAGGAGGAGCTGTAATAGGTCGGAAAAATCACCTCCTTGCCGTCCCGTCCGGGGGCGACCAGGAGCTGACCGGCCGTGTCCAGCACCGCCTGGCGGACCCGCGAATTTTCCGCCTCCAGACCTTTGTACACCTGGTTGGCCTGTGTGCGCGTCATATCCCAGTGGCGCCCCTGGCCAAACCGGTGACCAATCGCCAGGCTGTAGGTCCGTGCCGCGACCGCCTGGGCCTTCAGCGCCTCCGGTTCCCAGTAGCTGTACATCTCGGCGCCGACCACACCCAGCAGATACGACTCCAGCGGCACATGATTGACCGCCTGAATCCCGTCGTTGCCGGCGCTGACATGCAGGTGCAGATGCCCGCGAAATCCCATCTCCTCGAGCTCAAAGTAATACGGCTCCTTGGGACGCAAAACGACCGCCCGGCCGATCCTGTGTTGGCCGACGTAAATCTGACCGCCCTGCAGGCGAATGTGAACGCTGCCGGTCTCGGAAAAGTCCGCTTTCACGCCGCCGCCGAGCGCCTCGACCGTAAACCCGGCCGGCGTTGACACCGCATACTCGCTTTGGTTGCCAAAGAGCAAAACGCGAACCCAGGTCTCCGGAGGACTGTCTATATCCACCGTCGGCTCTACGGTCTCGCGTTTTCCACATCCAAATATTGCAAGGGCCACAGCCGCCGCATACACCCACCCCCTCAGCGAGGGCAGTAGGCCGGGCGTGCCGCTGGCCGCTTTCAATCGTTTCATCTGTTTGATCGCCCACACAAGCCGCGCTGATGCGATGAAGCCCATGGCGTTGGATTTAGTCGCTTTTTCGAAGGGTCAATTCGAACTTGGCCAGTTTTTCTTTGACCTCGTTCAAGCTGGTGACGCCGAAATTCTTGCAGCCCAGCAATTCCGGCTCCGACTTGGTGACCAGGTCGTGAAAGGTGTTGATGTCCAGACGCTCCAGCGCCCGCCGCGAGCGAACCGACAGCTCCAGTTCGTCGATGCCCTTGGCCAGCAGCTCCGAATCGATCTGGGATTCTGGGTCGTCCTGCTCGGACGACGCCGAGGACGGATTGGACGCAGTCCCATCCTCCAGCGCCATGCCCAGACGCAGGTTCTTGCTGTCCAGGATCTTTTTGATCTCGACAAGGCTGGTTTCACCGAAGTTTTTGTAGGCCAGCAGTTCCGCCTCGGTGGTGCGCAGCAGGTCGCCCAGCGTATTGATATTCATTTTCTTGAGACAGTTGCGGCTGCGCACCGACAGCTCAAAGTCCGAAATCGGAATTTCAAGAATCTTGTTGTGCCGGTTGCGGCGTTTTTCTTTTTCTTCGTCATAGACCATGTGCCGCGAGCTGTCGATGTCTTTGCAGAACAGCGCGGCCTTGGCGTGGTTCGGATGCGAGGCCAGCACCCTGTTCACGCAGATTTCGGCGCTGTCGTACTCGCCGCGGTCTTCGTGCAGCACCGCCAGGTTCAGCAGGGCGTTGACCGGCGGCGGCACGTGTGAGGCAAGCTGTTTGTAGTACTCTATCGCCAGCTCTTCGTCGCCGCGCAGGTCGCAGGCATAAGCCAGTTGGAACAGGGCCGCTTCGTGGTCCGGATCCAGCTCCACGGCCTTGGCGTAATGGGCCATCGCCTGCTCGTAGTCGCCCTGCATATCACAGAGCAGCCCCCGGTGATAGTGATAGGCGGCGCTGACGTTTTCATAATTGCTGCACTGGTTGAGCTCCTTTTCGGCCTTCTCGGCATCTTGGGCCAGCCAATAGGTCTGGCACTTTTCCATCGCCGTCGACAGGGCGTCGGCCCCGGCCTTGGCGGCCTTGTTAAACTGCTTGATCGCCTCGTCATAGCGTTTTTGACGGCGATAGAGGGTGCCCAGCGCCATCCATTTCTGCGGGCAGTCCGAGCCTTGTTCCAGCTTTTCGGCCGCGGCGTCGGTCTCGCCGCACAGCAGCAATCCCAATCCGCAGCGCAGGGCGTCTTTGTGTTTTTCGCTGTCTGCGCGAAACGCGATCCGGCTGCGCTCGCTGGCGTTGACGATACGGCCGAGCTTCTTGATCTCTTCAAAGCTCGGCACATCCCCGTTAAACAATGCAGCCGGTGCATCCGCTATTGATAATGGTACCATCTGATTTCGACTCCCGATTTCTAAATACTGTAGTTCGTGGTCATGTTGTCCATCATTCATGTTCGAGACCGCGCCGTTTCCGCAGCGGGGCCGACGGCCATTTTTGCAATCGTTCCAGTTCAGGCAAACGCGCCATTATAGTCAACGTTGCTCCTTTTGCAACAGCAATTTTTCAGGACAAAAAAGGGATGTTGACCCTATGTGTCGCCTTGGCTGTGGGTCACAGGCGATACATCCATTGACAGAGCCGCTGGAGACGGCTGGACTTCATTTTGTCCATCATCCACGTCTCGGCGACGCGTTTGCTCAGGAAGCCCATCGTCGGAAAGGAGTGCTGCTGCATCATAATTTGGTGGATGCGTGTCTTGTTCTGGACAGCCAGCGTCCATTCGTTAATCATCTCGCCGGAGCCTTCACCGACGATCATCGCCCCCAGGATCCGCCCGGTCTTGGAGACATGCACCTTCACAAAGCCCGCTTCCACGGCCTCGGCAATCGCCGCCCCATAGTCACTGTAGTTGACCTTAAAGGTTTCGTATTTTACGCCCCGTTTGTCCAACTCGCCGGCCGAGGCCCCGACGCGAGATATCTGCGGCTCTGTAAACACCGTCCACGGAACGGGATAGGACAGAAAGTTCTGCTTGAACGGCCGGGGGGCCATACTGTTAATCAGAGCCAGCATTCCCTGATGCATCGCGGCGTGACTGAACTGAAAATAGCCGTTGCAGTCCCCGACGGCGTAAATGTGTTTTTGTGACGTTTGCAGGTGCTTATTAACCGAAATGGCCCCTTTTTCGGTGACATTAACCCCGGCTGTCGTCAGGTTCATCGCCGAAAAGTCCATCTTTCGCCCGGCTCCGATGAGCACCTTATCGACGGTCAGCTCATGGCCCTTATCCGTTTTCAGCCAGACCTTGCCGCCGCGGTTTTCAAAGCCCGCCGGTTTCTGCTCCCGCAGGATGGTGATCCCCTCGTTTTCAAAGGTCGTTTCAAGCAGATCCGTCGCATCCCGGTCCTCGCGCCACATCAGCCGCGGCCCCCGGATAAGAATCGTAACCTTGCTGCCCAACCGCGAAAAGGCCTGGGCCATCTCGCAGGCAATGGCCCCGCCGCCGGCAACCAGCAGGCTTTTGGGTATTGTCTCCAGCGAAAACATCGTCTCATTGGTCAAATAGTCGATGTCGTCGATGCCCGGAAAATTCGGCACCGCCGGGCGGGTCCCGACACAGATAAAAATGCGCTGGGCGGTGTAGGTCTTTCCACCCACGGCCACGGTGTGCGGATCGACAAACTCGGCAGCGCCTTGTTGATAGACCATATGGACTTTATCAAACATACGCATCGTCTTCTGCTGGCTGATAAAGTCCAGACTCTCCTGGATGCGCGAAAACGGATTCAGCGCATCGGGTTTAGGACTCTGGGCCAGCTCCATCCGCCCGAGCTTGTCAAACATCGCCCGCGTCTTGCCCATCCGCAGCAGCGCCTTGCTCGGGATGCAGCCGACGTTCATACACTCCCCGCCGACCTTGTGCTTTTCGATCGCGCAGACCTTCAGCCCCATTGCCGAGGCCATAATCGCCACCGCCATCCCCGCCGGCCCCAGCCCGATCACGATCAAATCGTGGTCATATTTTTTCATTGATTTTGCCTCATTTTTGCAATGTTTTTACACTTTTTGCGCCGAAACAACAATCTCCACAGACCCCCCAGCCGGCAGGGCGGCCACGGCATAGGCTGCGCGGGCCGGATACGGCGGCTTAAAGAATTCCTCATAAACCGCATTCACAGCCCCAAAATCGTTGATATCAGTCAGCAATACCTGCACCTGCACAACATCGGCCAGACCAAACCCCGCCGCGGCCAGAATCGCCCCCACATTGGCCAGCGCTTGGCGACTTTGCGCCCCGACGCCGCCGTCGGCCAGTTTGCCGGTGGCCGGGTCCAGGCCCAAC
>PXAQ01000251.1 GCA_003567095.1 Phycisphaerae bacterium | reverse complement strand
GACCAGGCCGAAGTGGATGTCGAAGAAGAGTGCCTGAAGATTCTTGCCCTTTATCAGCCGGTTGCCGTCGATCTGCGATTTATCGTTACGGCTTTCAAGATTAACAATGACCTGGAACGGATCGGCGATTTGTCGGTTAATATCGCCGAACGCAGTGATTTCTTGTTACGTCACGAACCGGTGGATACGCCGTTTGATTTTGACCTGATGGCTGAAAAAGCACAAGCGATGCTCCGCGACAGCATCAGCGCCCTGGTGCATCTGGACTGTCGGCTGGCCTATGAGGTCTGCCGGCGCGACGATGAGGTCGATGCGATGAACAAGCAAATGTATGACCTGGTCAAGCAAGGCATCCGGGAACATCCCGAGCATATCGAAAGCCTGATTCACCTGCTCAGTGTCTCGCGGCATTTGGAGCGCATCGCCGACCACGCCACCAACATCGCCGAGGATGTGATCTATATGGTCGAGGGCCGAATTATCCGCCACAAATCAGAACAATACGCATAACCCTTAATGGTTCCCTTTACTTGACTGATAAGGGGTAAGGCTTGTCCCTCACCCCACCCGCACAATCGCCTCCAATGCCTTTTGCTGGTCGAGTTCGGCATAGACCTCGGTGATTGCGGCGGAGCGGTGGCCGAGGATAATCCTTGCGGTTTCCAGCCCAAACTCCTTACGCAGGAACGTGGCGGCGTTGTGGCGGAGCTGGTGAGGATGCCAGTGGTATTGCTTATGCCATGCCTTCAATTCGTCCTTCTGCTTTTCGGTCAGGCGATTTTGCCACTTTGCCTTGCTCTCGCCGGGCTGCTGAGCCAGAGGTTCGGTGGCGGTGCGGTCGCCTGCGAAAAATCCCTGCGCGAATTGATCGAGCAGCGGGGAATGGCCGGCTTTTGCCGCGTTGAACAGGAGTACATCGCCTGCCTGGATATCAAAAACGCCGTCATCGCCACCGGCGGCAGCGCCGTCTATTACGAATCGGCAATGAACGCCCTCAAGGCCGGCGGCCTGATCGTCTATCTGCACCTGCCCCTGGCCGACCTCCAAAGCCGCCTGGGCGATCTGAACGCCCGCGGCGTCGTCCTCGAACCCGACCAAGACCTCAAAAACCTCTACGCCAAACGCATCCCGCTGCACCAGCGCTGGGCCGACATCACCGTCCCTCTGGCCTGCCTGAACCACGACCAGGCCGTCGATGCCGTCATAACAGCACTGAACAACATCGACTCGACCGGGATCTAAATTTCACTGTTCAATCAGCGGAATTGGGGTGTTGTTGATGAAGGTCTGGGTGACGTTGAAGGCTTTTTGTCGTGTGGAGATGTCCGGATAGGCGGGTGTCTCGGTGATGCCGTGTCGGGCCAGGAGGCGGGCCGCATCGACGCGGACCTGTTGGGCCTGGGCGGTTGCGTCGCCGAGGATGCGCATCGATTCCTGCGGAGCGTGAAAGCCCATCCCGTTGCTGGCCGAGACATAATCCCAGCGAAGCTGGGCGTGGCGCAGAATCGTGCGCAACGGCCGTAAGTCATCATCACTCGCCCCGGCCTGCATCGCGGCGGCAATATCAAAATGCGCCTTGACCAGCGCGTCCTCGGCCTGGGTCATCGCCCCGGAGACGCCGGTCTGGATGGTCTCGACGCGCGCGCGAATCTCCTGTTCGCTCCAGCGATGGCAGACGGCGCAACTGTTGGCGATGTTCTGCAGCGGGCTTTGGATGTGGTGATCAGTGAACTTCACGCCGCCTTCGGAGCGGTACGGCATATGGCAGTCGGCGCAGGCGACATTGCGATAGGCGTGAACACCGTGCTTGTACAGCTCATAATCGGGATGCTGAATCTTGACGATGGGCGTCTTGGAAATGGGGTGGATGTAGTCGGCAAAGTCGATCGCGTCGAAATAGGCAATCATATCCTCGACCGTGGTACCGTGTCGCCAGGGCAGGACGAGGTAATTTTCAGGCTCTTCGGCAAAATAGTATTCCACGTGGCACTGAGCACACACCAGTGAGCGCATTTCCTGTAGCGTGGCGTCGGTGATATCTTTGCCCTGGGCCTCAAAGGCCTCGACCAGCGCCGGGCGGCTGATGCGCAATTGCATCGTCTCGGCGTCGTGGCAATCGACACAGCCGATCGGATGGTTCATTTCATCGGTCAGATCGTGAAAATTGGCCGCGTAAAAATCCGCCGTACCCATGGCGTTCATCACCCGCGGCACATCGGAGCTTTTGCATGTGTAGCACGTAGCCGGCTGAAACGGATGGGCCAGCCGGTCAGTGTTTTTGACATCCTCCAGCGCATAATAATGCCCGCGCGCCTGCAGGTATTCCTTGCTGAATCCGAAGCCGGCAAACAGAATCACCTGTTCGGGATATTCTTCGAGATAATCCCGCATACTGGTGCCGCCGAACAGTGTCTCGGTACCGGTAATGCGCGTGCGCATGTAGGACTCGTATTGGCGGGGATAGTTCTGCCCCCATTTGGCGTTGTCCGATTCCCATTGATCCACGGGCCGCACGAGCAGTTCCGGACGCTGGGCTTCCCACCGCCGCTCCACAATCGAGACCGACAGCAGGCCGAGCAGGATAACAATCACAGCCAGCAGCCCGGCCAGGCCAAAGCCCAGCCACAGCGGAATGCGAATGGAACCGGCATTTGCTTTTTCAGATTTTGGCTTATTAGTGTTCGGGTTCATTCTCAGGGTCTCCTAATAATGACAGGTCAATGCCGGCATCAGGCAGAGCCGGACGCAGCGGACGAGGCGAGGCCGACAGACTGTGAATCTCGCCGTGAATATTCTGATGGCACGACCAGCAGGTCCGCTCGGACGCGGCGGTCAGGCGAATCATCTGGAACTGATTGCCGTGACAGCGAATGCAGTTGTTCTGAATCACGGGCACGGCTCCTCGGGACAGCGTCAGTACCTGCGGTTCTTGGCGAAAGGTGAAGACATAGGAGTGCCGGGCGCCATCCATTGCCTTGAAGGCGTTTTTGGCCAGGATATTGTCGTGGGGAACGTGGCAGTCATTGCACGCGGCCACAAGCCCGTGACTGCCGCGCTGCCAGGAGGCGTAGGCGTCGGTCATCACATGGCAGTTGATGCACGTTTCGGGTGAATCCGACAGGTAAGAGACCGCATTGGAGATGCGCACGACAACGACGGCCATCCCCGCAGCAATGCCGGCCAACGCGTAAATCGCCGCCTGCCAGAACCGCGGCAGACCCGGCAGGCCAATCAACCTTAAAACTTCACTTATCATATCCACATAACAGAAAGAATGTGTGGGAAATGTCAAGATAATTTTTTTACTAACCTTAACGAGTCCAATGGTAAAACCAGTGGTTTACCTATCTTTGAATTAGTCGAATTTTTATAAAAAATCTTGAAAATCAGCGAATTTTTCGGCTTTTTTCGCCTGTCTGAAAAAAAAACAATTATTTTTGTTGCAAACGATGTCAAAAAGTGATTTAATTGAAATTATCATATTTATCGTAAAGCTAATGAGGATTAAATGCTTTTTGATATTTCGAAAAAATCGAAGTACGCCATTACGGCGTTGGTTGCATTGGCCATTGGCGAATCCGACAGGCCGCTGACTGCCCGGGCGATCGCGGGGCAGCAACAGGTGCCGGTTCGCTTTCTGGAGATTATCTTAAATGAATTAAAACAAGGCGGGTTTGTCCGGTCGCTACGCGGTAAGGCCGGCGGATATGTCTTGGCACGCCAGGCCAGAGAGATAACGACAAAAGACGTTTTTAATTTTTTAGAGTCGCCTTTTTCCGAGCCGATCCCGGCAACGCAGTCGCCGATACTTGGGCAGCGGGCCTTGGAGTCGCTTATGGAGCAGGCCAACCAGGCGATTACAGATGTTTTTGACAACACGACAATTGAGGACATCGCTCAACAAGAAATCAGACGTCGTGACGCGTTTGAGATAAATTATGTCATATAAAATATTTTTTTAAACTTATTCCCTACTGAAGTAATGGGAAAACAAGTTTTTTAATTTGAGGTCAATATGAACTATCACGAAGACAACGCAATAGCCATTGAGCCCCTGAACGCGCAGGCGGCGGCTTTGGATGCGGCCGGTCGGCTTCAGTTGGTTATCGAGACGTTCGGGGATTCGGCGGTGATGGCCACCAGCCTGGGGGCCGAGGATCAGGTTCTCACGCACATGCTGGCTGATCTTGGCAATCCGCTGACGCTGGTGACTATTGATACAGGTCGATTGCCGCAGGAGACCTACGACGTGATGCAGCAAACCCGACAGCGGTACGGCATCGAGATTCAGATGTTTTTCCCGGATTTCCATTCGGTTGAGGCGATGACGTCACGATATGGCCCGAACCTGTTTTATGAAGGGGTTGAGCTGCGAAAACACTGCTGCCAGATCCGCAAGGTCGAGCCGTTGCGACGCGCGCTGAGCGGACGCAAGGCTTGGATTTGCGGCCTGCGGCGCGAACAGGCGGTTACACGCACGGCGCTGGAGATATTCAGTTGGGACGAGCAGTTTGGCTTGATCAAGGTCTGCCCGCTGGCCGACTGGACGGAAAAACAGGTATGGGACTATATTCGAAAACATGATGTGCCGTACAACCGCCTGCATGATCAGGGGTACCCCAGCATCGGCTGTGCGGCCTGTACGCGGGCCGTCGATCCGGGCCAGGACGTCCGCGCCGGACGCTGGTGGTGGGAACAGCCGGAACATAAAGAGTGCGGACTGCACGGGAAAAAGTAAAGATTAAAAATCAAAATTCAAAGTTGTGAAATCAGCTTCGCTGATACTGAAAAATTAAGGAATATACGATGACAAAGACAATGACACAACTGGATGCGCTGGAAGCGCAGAGCGTGTATATTTTTCGGGAGGCGTACCGGTCATTCAAACAACTGGTGATGCTGTGGTCGATTGGCAAGGACAGCACGGTGCTGCTGTGGCTGGCGCGAAAGGCGTTTTTCGGGCATGTGCCGATTCCGCTGATGCACATCGATACCAGCTTCAAAATTCCGGCGATGACTGAGTATCGCAATAAATTTGCGCTGAAATGGAAGCTGAACCTGATCGTCGGGCAGGATGTCGAATCGCTGAACCATAAACAGACCTTCCCCGACGGGAACCTGTCACGGCTGGCCTGCTGCAAGCGGCTCAAAAGCGAAGCGCTCAAGCACACGCTCAGCGGCGAATGGCCGCGCTGGGTGCTGGATCATCAGACGGGCCAACTGGTTCGGCAGGAAAAAGGCGAGGCGTTTACCGGAGTGATCATCGGCGCACGAGCCGACGAAGAGGGCAGCCGCAGCAAAGAACGCTACTTTTCGCCGCGCGACACGCACAGCGAGTGGGACATCGCCGAACAGCCGCCGGAGTTGTGGAATCAGTTCAATACCGACTTTGCGCCGGGCACGCATGTGCGGATTCACCCGCTGCTGGACTGGACGGAGCTGAATATCTGGGAGTATATCGAACGGGAAAATATCCCGATCATTGATCTCTATTTCGATAAAGGTAATGGCAAACGCTACCGCTCGCTGGGCTGTGCTCCCTGTACCGGCCCGGTAGACTCGACGGCCAAAAACGTCGCCGAAGTCATCGAAGAGCTGCGCAGCGGCAAGTTCAGCGACATCGCCGAGCGCTCCGGCCGCCAGCAGGACGCCGAAGACGGCGGCGGACTGGAAACCCTGCGCCGCGAAGGCTACATGTGAGAATTGACTATTGATTAATGACTATTGATTATTCAGTGAGGCTGCAATGACGGTTATTTTAGATAATCAGAAAACAAAGGCAGGCATTAACGGCGCGCAGAAGATGAATATTGTTATCATCGGCCATGTTGATCATGGCAAAAGCACACTCATCGGGCGGCTGCTGGCCGATACCGATTCACTGCCCAAAGGCAAGCTTGAGGCGGTTAAGGCCCAGTGCGCTTACCATGCCCGGCCGTTTGAGTACGCGTTCCTGCTCGATGCGCTAAAAGACGAGCAGTCACAGGGCATCACCATCGATTCGGCGCGGTGCTTTTTCAAGTCGAAGCAGCGCGAGTACATCCTCATCGATGCGCCCGGCCATATCGAGTTTCTGAAAAACATGATCAGCGGCGCCGCCAGGGCGGAGGCGGCGGTGCTGGTCATCGACGCCCACGAAGGCATCCAGGAAAACTCGCGCCGACACGGCTACCTGCTGGCGATGCTGGGCATCCGACAGGCCGTCGTCTGCGTCAACAAGATGGACCTGACCGATTACAGCCGTGAGGTGTTCGACCGGATACAGGCCGACTACACCGCGTTTCTGGAGCAGGTTGGCATCACGCCGCGGCATTTTGTCCCCATCAGCGCCCGCGACGGCCATAATGTCGCCGCCGACGGCCGTGCGGTGATGCCATGGTATACCGGCCTGACAATATTGGAAGCACTGGACGGCTTTGAAAAAGAAGCCCCGCGCATCGACAAGCCTCTGCGTCTGCCGGTGCAGGATGTCTATAAATTCACCGAGCAGGGTGATGATCGCCGCATCTTTGCCGGACGCATCGAGACCGGCGTGTTGCGGGTCGGCGACGCGGTAGCGTTTCAGCCATCCGGCAAGCAGTCAACGGTGGTCAGCATCGAGGCGTTTAACGCGCCGGCGGCGCAGGAAGTCGTCGCCGGCGAATCGACCGGCGTGACTTTGCAGGAGCAGATTTATGTCCAGCCCGGCGAGCTGATGGTACGCGCAGACCAGCCGCGTCCGAAGACCGGCCGACAGATTCGCGTCAACCTGTTCTGGATGGCGCGCGAGCCGATGATTACGAATAAGCGGTATCTGCTCAAGCTCGGCACGGCCAAAATCCCCGTCTGGCTGCGACGGATTGATACGGTACTTGACGCCTCGGAACTGACCACCGAGCAGAACCGCCGCCACATCGAGCGGCATGATGTGGCCGAGTGCGTGCTGGAGACGCTTAAGCCGATTGCGTTTGATTCCACCGCCGACATCGCCCAGACAGGGCGATTTGTGCTGATCGACAATTACCGCATCGCCGGCGGCGGGGTTATTCTGGATGCCGAAACCGACGCGGCCGACCGTATCAGTGAGCACGTCAAGCAGCGCGAACAAAGCTGGCGGCGAAGTCGCATAACGCCGCTGATGCGCGCCACACGATCCAATCAGCGGTCCACGCTGGTGGTCATCGCCGGCCCAGCCGATGCGGGCAAGGCCACGTTGGCGCAGGTGCTGGAAGAGAAGCTCTTTGCCGCCGGACGACAGGTCTATTACCTCGGGCTGGACAACAGTTTGCTGGGGCTTGATGAAGATATCAGCCAAAGCTATCTGCGCGACGAATATCTGCGGCGGCTGGGCGAGGGGGCGCATCTGTTTACTGACGCTGGAATGATTTTGATTGCGACCGTCAGCGATCTGGATGCGTATGAACTACAGATGCTGGAAAAACTCAATCATCCCGGCGAAAATCTGGTCGTCGGTGTCGGGGCGCACGGGCTGGCGGCGCCTGACGTGGATTTGAAGCTGAATGTGCCGATGGACCCTCAGCAGGCTGCCGCGCAGGTGAGCAACCTGCTGACCGAGCGTCACTACCTGCCAGAGTATTACCTTTAAAATTGAACAGGGACGATTGGACTGTATAGCATGATTTTATTACCTTTAATAGTGGCCGCATTTCTTGCGTTGAACATGGGCGGCAGCGGGATGTCGCCTGCTTTTTCAGCGCCTTATGGCGCGGGCGTTATCGGCAGGAAAACGGCGGCGATTCTGTTCAGTATATGCGTTTTACTGGGAGCGTATATCGCCGGCGGCAGAGTGGTTGATACAATCAGCAAGGGAATCGTTTCACAGGACCTTATCAGCACACGAGTCGCTTTTGTGATTTTGCTGTCAACGGGATTAAGTCTTTTGATCGCCAACCTGATGCACGTGGCGGTCTCCACATCCTCGGTGACGGTGTTTTCTCTGATCAGCGTGGGACTCTATTATCAGCAGCTTTATGTGGTGATGTTGGTGAGAATCTTTGCATTCTGGCTTTTGCTTCCCGTGGCGGCTTATCTTCTGACGTATGGACTGGGCAAGTTCATTTTACCCTTGGAAAAAAAGGCTTGGATTAAAACTCACGGCGGTTACCTGAAGTGTTTCGTTGTTGCAACCGGATGTTATGTGGCGTTTTCGATCGGATCGAACAACGTCGCCAATGCCGTCGGGCCTTTGGTGGGCGCAGAGCTTGTCAGCCAGGAGGCCGGATTTCTGCTCATTGCCCCGTTTTTCGGCATTGGGGGGCTTGTTTTTCGGAATATTCTGAACACCGTCGGCAAAGAGATCACGCCGATCGGTCTGCTGGGAGCGACCATAAACGGCATGATCGTCGGCACACTGCTTCTTTTGTCGTCCGCCTTCGGCATCCCCGAACCCATGGTGATGCTGGATGCGACAGTGATCATGGGAATCGGCGGCGTCAACAACGGACATCGGTTTATCGCTACCCACCAGGTGGTAAGAAAAATTATCACCCTTTGGGTTGCCAGTCCGCTGATTGCACTGGCAGTTACGTATGTGCTCTTGATCATCATCGGCGAATAGGCTTAATGGCGGTTTTGCAAATATCTGCACAAGGAATTTACAATGACCAAATTTGAAACATCTGCGATCCATTCGGGCTGGAACGGGACGGCAGCCGGCGGCGCCGCGTCTGTCCCTGTTTACCGGGCGTCGTCGTATCAATATGATCGCGCCGCGAAGATGGCGGATGTGTTTGCCGGCAAGTCTGCTGGCTATATCTACACCCGCATCGCAAATCCGACGACAACTGTTCTGGAAGCTCGGCTGTCTCATCTTGAGGACGGAATCGGCTGCATCGTGACCGCCAGCGGAATGGCGGCGATCGCGTCAGTGGCCATGGGGCTGTTGCGGGCCGGCGACCAGATTATCGCGTCGTCAGGGATCTTTGCCGGCACCGTTTCGCTGTTTGCCCATACACTTGACAGATTCGGCATCAAGACTGTTTTTGTCAATGCCGACAGCCCCGAGGAATTTGCCGAGAATGTGACAGACCGGACGGGCCTGATATTTATTGAAACGATAGGCAATCCGCAAATGAATATTCCTGATGTGGAGCGGATAAGTCAGGTTGCGCGACAGGCAAATATCCCGCTGGTCGTGGACAACACAGCGGCAACGCCGGCCCTCTTCAGGCCGGGTCAGTTCGGCGCCGATGTCGTTGTCCATTCGACAACCAAATTCATCAATGGCCATGGAACCGCAATTGGCGGCGCGATCATTGATACAGGCAATTACAGCTGGGCGAAGGGGAATTTTGCCGACATTGCCCGACGCTGCGGCAAGGCGGGCGCGTTGGCGTTTTTGTCGCATCTTCGCAATCAGATTTATCGCGATCTGGGCGGCTGCGCATCGCCGGGCGACTCGTTCGCCATGCTTCAGGGCCTTGAGACCCTGGCGATGCGAATGGACAGGCACTGCAGCAACGCCGCGAAACTGGCCGCGTATCTTGTTGAACGAAAGGGGATTGACCGGGTCACTTACCCCGGCCTGAGTCACAATCAATTTTACCGGCGCGCCGAGCGGTATTTCGGCGGACGCGGCGGCGGGGTGCTGACCTTCAATGCAGGCAGCCGAGACAAAGCGTTCGGCATCATTGACGGGCTGCAGACAGCTAAGAATCTTGCTAATCTCGGTACGCCCCAAACGGCCGTCATCCATCCGGCCTCGACGCTGTTTGCCGATTTTCCGGCGGCACAGCGACGGCAATTGGGTATTGACGAAGGAATGATCCGCGTATCGGCGGGACTGGAAAACATCGATGATATTATCAACGACTTTGAACTGGCAATAAAATCCATAATGTGATAAACGAAAGAGAGGTGTACAATGACATTGACAATTAATGGTGAAAAAATCGGTTTCGACAGTGCGTTGACGGTAACGGAGCTGTTGAAAGAACACAAGGTCCAGATGCCGGATATGGTGTCGGTCGAGCTGAACGGCGACATTCTGAAACGGTCACAGTTTGATCAGATCGTTTTAAAAGACGGCGATACGGTGGAATTCCTTTATTTTATGGGAGGCGGCGGTGGACTTTACTGAACAACAGATTGAACGGTACAGCCGACATATTATTCTTGACAAAGTCGGCGGCGCCGGCCAGCAAAAGCTGCTAGCCTCGCGAATCCTGATTGTCGGTGCAGGCGGTCTGGGGTCGCCGGCGGCGCTGTTTCTGGCCGCGGCCGGTGTGGGAACCCTTGGCATCGTGGACGGCGATACGGTGGATTTGACCAATCTGCAGCGACAGATTCTTCATACCACCGCCGATGTGGGTCGCCAAAAGGTTCGCTCGGCCAAAGAGACAATCGCGGCGCTGAATCCCGATGTGACGGTCAACACCTATCCGTATCACCTGACCGCTGAAAACATCAGGCCGATTGTCCGAGAGTATGATTTTGTGATCGACGGGACGGACAATTTCGCGGCGAAATTTCTGATCAATGACGCCTGTTATTTTGAGCGCAAGGCATTTTCACACGCGGGTATCATCGCCTTTGATGGGCAGTTGATGACGGTGCTGCCCGGAAAAAGTACCTGCTATCGGTGCGTATTCCATTCGCCGCCGCCGGCCGGGGCGGTGCCGTCGTGCTCGCAGGCCGGTGTGCTGGGCGTATTGCCCGGCGTGATCGGCTCCCTGCAGGCGACCGAGGCGATCAAGTATGTATTGTCTCTGGGCGATCTTCTCAGCGATGTGCTGCTGACCTACAACGCTTTGACGATGGCCTTTCGCCGCGTTTCGCTCAAGCGCAACGACAACTGCCCGATTTGCGGTGATGCGCCGACGGTGACCGACCTGAAAGACGAGCAGCAGCCGGTGTGCGATTTGAATGAGGCAAGCTGATGCAGAAAACAGAGACGATTAAAATGCCACGGCGGATTTATCAGCAGTTGCTCGATCATGCCCGGCACGAGTATCCGCTTGAGGCCTGCGGGCTGCTGGCCGGCCGGGACGCCGCCGTCAGGGTCTATTATCCGATGACCAACACCGATGCCAGCGGTGAGCATTTTATGATGGACCCCAAAGAACAATTTGCCGCCGTTAAAGCGATCCGGCAGACGGGGCGTCGCCTGCTGGCGATTTTTCACAGCCATCCGGAGACGCCGGCGCGGCTGTCCGATGAGGATATTCGGCTGGCGCTGACGCCGGGGGTGGCGCATGTCATCCTGTCGCTCCAGCAGCAGCACAGCCCGTCGATACGGGCCTTTGACGTAAACGAACACACGATCAGCGAACGCCAAATAGAGATTGTTGACCATGAATGAATATGAAAAATATACGATCCAATTGCCGGATAATGTCGTCGCCGATATGAGGGCCTACCGTCAGAACCTCGAGGCCTTTTTGCAGGGCGCGACCTCTGCGATGGCCTTTAAGGTCTATCGTGTGGCGACGGGCATCTACGAAGAGCGTTCGGGCCATACGTATATGGTTCGCATACGCATCGGGGCCGGTCTGGTTACGCCGTCGCAGCTTCGCGCGATCGCCGACATCGGGGCCGCCTACGGCAACGGCGTGGCGCATGTTACCACACGCCAGGACATTCAGCTTCACGGTGTGCAAGTAGAGGATACGCCGGATGTTATCGAACAGCTTTTGGCCGCCGGGCTTTCGCCGCGGGGCGGGGGCGGCAATACGGTGCGCAACATCACCGCCTGCCCGCGCGCTGGCGTATCGGCCGATGAGGTGTTTAATGTGGCGCCGTATGCGGTTGCGCTGGCGGAGTTTCTGCTTGCCCAGCCGGGCTCATACACCCTGCCGCGAAAGTTCAAAATCGCGTTTTCAGGCTGCCGGCACGACAGCGCCATGGCAACGGCCGGCGATCTGGGGTTTGTGGCGACCACCAGGGACGGCAAGGAAGGTTTTACGGTCTTTGCCGGCGGCGGCCTTGGGGCCGATCCCAAGGCGGCGCTTAAGGTCGAACAGTTTGTGCCGGTCGATGCGGTGTTTCAGGTGGCCCATGCCCTGAAAAAACTGTTCAGCGAACACGGCGACAGGGCCCATAAGCACCGTGCCCGGCTGCGTTATGTCCGGGATCGAATCGGCGATGACGCATTCCAAAAGCTGTATCTTCAGTATCGCCGCCAGGCCGCGTCGGAATCCCTGCCCCTGCCCGTTCCGGAAATCAGGCACTGGCCATCAAGTCCGGATGCCCAGAATGACAGTGTACCGCAAAACACGTATGTCCAGGCGGAAAACCGACCCGGCTATTACACCCTCCGATTAAAGCTGGATAAAGGCGATATCCGTTGCGATGATTTGCTGCGGCTGGCCGACGTCGCCGAAACCTACAGTCGGGGCTTTGTCCGCACCACGCAGCTGCAGGATATGTTGTTGACCCGTGTCGCCGGCACCGATGTCCGGCAGACGCTTGAGGCATTACACGCGCTTGAGTCGGTCACATTCGATGATCCGCTGCCGACCGTGGTCAACTGCACCGGCGCACGCACATGCAAACTGGGACTGTGCCTGTCGCGCGGGCTGGCCGAGGCGATCAACGAACACCTTAAAACGTTGCCCGAGGTCAAGTCCGACAGTTCGGTTGTGATTCGAATCAGCGGCTGTGCCAATTCCTGTGCCAGTCATACGATCGCGCAGCTTGGCTTTGAGGGCCGAGCCAAGCGGATCAACGGCAGATTGATGCCGTTCTATGAGGTCCTGGCCGGCGGCCATCTTGACGCCGATGGCGCGGTGCTTGCTAAAAGATTCGGCGCCGTCCCGGCCCGGCGCATCCCGTCCCTGGTCGCGGACTTACTGGCCGGGGATATGGCCGACAGCGATTTTGTCGAGTCGGTCGTGGCTGCCTATCGCGAATTGCCGGCGGAGATTGCCGAGGATTATTTTTATGATATCGGAAGCGAGGTTCCGTTTTCACTGGCCGGTCGGGGGGCCGGTGAATGCGGGGCCGGTGTGATGGATGTGATCACGTCGGATATCAAGCAAGCCCGCGAGGCCCTTGGCCGGGCACAGCAGGCCGGACTTGAGGCCGGAGGCGATTCGTTATACAGTGCGATTGTCTCCGCCGCACGGGCGCTGCTTGTCCTGTTCGGTCTTGAGCCGATGCGTGATCGGGAAGTGTTCCATAGTTTTCGTCAGAATCTGATCGCTCCCGGCTGGGTCAGCCCGGATGTTCAGACCCTTCTCGATGCCGCGCTGGACTGGAAGATGGGACAGGGCCGACTGCTGGCAGAAGCCGTCGGGCAAACAGCCGCACTCATCGAGCGTGTTGTCGAATTGTTCCATTCGCTGGATGCGAACTTGAAGTTCACCGCCGATCCGTACCACACGGATACAGCCGTCAATGAAGCCGAGGAATCTGTTCGGCGTTATACAGCGGACTTGCGCGGCGTGGCCTGCCCGATGAATTTTGTCAAAGCCAAGCTCGAACTTGAGAAGATTCCGCTCGGCCAGACGCTTGAAATCCTCCTGGACAAAGGCGAACCGCAGCGCAATGTCCCGGCCAGTTTGCGTCAACAGTCCCAGGACGTGCTGGATGAGATTGACCACGGCCAGTATGTTACTGTTGTTGTCAAGCGCTTAAAGTAAGCGAGAAAGCACAATGATGTGCATAACAAACAATGTGACTGAACTTGTCGGCAGAACGCCGATGGTTTGGCTGAATCGGATGACCCAAAAGCCGCATTGTAAAATTGCCGCAAAGCTGGAATTTTATAATCCCGCGAGCAGTGTCAAGGATCGTAGCATGACGCTTTTCGAATAGATGCTGCAATGAGCGAATAAAGTTAAATCGTTTCTGTTATTGAAATAATGGGTTCATCCATGATGAAACTATTTTACGCATACGCATCTTGTGCAAAAAAGGCCATATTGAAGACTACTTTGCAGTTTCGCCTTGTCGGTCTTTTGGTGCTTATTGGAATATTAATCCCGGCAATTGGTATGGTTGTTGATTACCATCGTGCTTATAATGAAAGTGTCAGTGCGACGGTAGCTTCTCTTGAAGAGCAAGCGCGTTCGTTGCTGATTGCTTACGACAAAATTGTCGGCGAGGACAACTATCGTGATTATGTCATCGAACATTGCCGCCAGATGAACGAGTTTATCTCGCCGGGGCATCTCATTATTGTGCTGGATGCCAAGGGAGACGTTCTTGTTCAGGTGCATCATCAGGCTGATGAGATCAATAAAGATTTATTCACGTCCGGTTCCGAGACGAATATCCTCAAATCAAATCGCCACGAACTCGCTTATACCATGTTGACACATCAAACCGCAGGCATAACAGTCATCGTCGCTCAGACTCTTGACCATATGGAAATGCGGCTGAGAAATCAATTGGTCAACAGGGGTATCACAACGGGGGTGTCGGTGTTGAGCCTGATCTCCATTGTTTACCTGGCAATGCGGTTGTGGGTCATCCGGCCTGTTTCCGGTTTAGTCGTTGCAGCCAGACAATGGGCGATGAGAAATTTCAATACACGGTCTGTTCCGGTAGGTTCTGAAGATTTCAGGATACTTTCGGAAGAATTTAATGCGATGGCCGATGAACTTGAAAAGTATGAGCGGGAACATAGACATGAAATTGAGCAGGCAAGTAAAATTCAGAAAAACCTTTTGCCCAAAATCATCCCTGACATTGCCGGCTTGAAAATTGCGGCTGAATATTTACCCGCAAAAGAAGTGGCAGGTGATTTATATGACATTATCCCACTCTCTGAAGTACGCACTGCATTTGTTATTTTGGATGTGTGCGGTCACGGGATCAGCGCTGCGTTATTGACGGGTGTTGCAAAGATGTCGATTCATCGACGATTATCGGAGTCCCCGGATCTTTCGGCGGCATTGGCATCTGTGAACAAGGATTTACTGTCCACGGTCCCCGATGGGATGTTTGTTACCGCTTGCGTTGGGGTATGGAATTCCGAAGGTCGAACATGGACCTATTGCGCCGCAGGCCATACCGGAGGCCTATTGATGTTGCCGGAGACGATTCGCTCTCTGGATTCAACGGCGCCGCTGCTTGGGGTTTTTGAAGAGCAGCAGTGGGCTGTCATGCAACTGCAGTTAGAGCCGGGCGCTCGTTTATTTTTATTTTCAGACGGCATTGAAGAAGCTCCGGAATATTATGGCCAAGGCCCCTTTGATCTTGGTTCTTTTGTGGCATCAGCGAAAAAACAAGAATTGCAGACTCAGGTTGATTCTATTATTTCGACCGTACAATACTTCCATAAAGGTCGACAAAAAGACGATGTAACACTGGTTGCGATTGAAGTACATTAAAGATCATATAGCGTGAAAGACAATTTTGCAAAACTTCAGCACTTACTACCGGGAGCACTATATATTGAACAGTGGAATGGTCTAAAATACCATATTTCAGTCTATGTGAACGCTCGCACTTTTTAGTCCTATAAAAACTGTACAAATAAAAAATGGCCTGCCGATGAAAAGGGTATCGAACACCTTTTTTCATGGAGGCTCTTATATCGGCATGGGACGCCATCCTTATGATTTTTTTGCCCGTTTTCACCCAGCCGACGGCGTTGGTATTTGTCGATCTGGTCACGGGCTGAATGATGTGTACCGGCCGGCCCACTGTAACAGGCATCCTGCCCTTTGCCCACCCTGCCGGCAAGCGGCCGCACGACGCCTTCCACCGATTGTTTGGTAAATCCCGCTGGCAGCCGGCCGAGCTGTGGAAACGTCTGGCACAGTGGCTGATCGGCCTCTTCTATCCGTCCGGTATGGTCTGGCTGGATTTGGACGATACCGTCTTCCATCACACCGGCAAAAAGATCGACGGTGCGGCCTGGTGGCGGAATGCGGCCCGGCCGACGGCCGTCAAGATCGTCCATTGCTGGGGATTGAATCTCGTGGTCCTGACGTTGCGGGTCAACTTGAAGTTTCCAATCCTGCCGTGGTGCACGACCAAGACGCACCCCAGTTTTCAAGATGCGCTGGCCGCTCTGCGACGGATGTTGCGGCGAAAACTAATTACAAGCATGCTCGGAAAACATACCCGTACCTGCACGAATTAGACAGTTCCTGATCAATGCCGCAGCAACGGCAACATAATCAGTCATCAAAAGTGCGAAAGTTCACTTGTACTAAAAATGCTTGGTAAAACAGCACTGATTTTGAATAGAAATCGACTTTAAGACATCAAAAAAACGGTTTGCCTGAATTTCCCACCAACGCAAAAATAAGGACTTACGAACTAAGTAGCGCTGTCGTATTAGATAATAAACTCCATAGCCTACCAAAATATTCTCACTCGCCCGGGGTCTCATATAACAGATTAAGTTTGCTCTGTAAATGACCGACAGTTATAATACTGTTTAGTACCAAGAATTGACGATTTCAGGAGACTTCTATGAAGCCGATATATTGTGTCGCAATAAGTGTAGGGCTTTTTTTTTGCGTGACCCTTCTGGCCTCCGGCTGCGCAGAGCCTCAAGCTGACGACGCCCTGATTCGCCGGGCGCGTCTGGTCGCCGATGAAAACATTGAGCTGCGAAAACAGCTTGAACAAAAAGACCGTCGCATCGCCCAACTGGAGCAGGAACTCCAGGACGCTCACGAAGAAATGCTGCGCATTACCGAGCAAACCGGCCGGAACACCCGCCGCCTGCTTGAAATTACAGCCGAGGCCGAACGGCGCGCCGAACAGCTCCGCGAAGAAAATGAACGGCTCAAAGAACGGCTCGACCAGCTTAAAAATTCCTGACCGCACCTTTACCCTGCGTATTTATTCACATATCACCCCGGTGCCCCCCCTGCCTGACATAGAACGTCAGCACACCCGGCACACCGCCTGTACCGCATCCTCCGGCAAGGCCGTATCGGCCTGAGCGTATCGTCGTCGAATGGCCGCGGCAACCAGGGCAACAAACATCGGCTGCGGCTGCAGCGGCCGGCTGGTCAATTCCGGATGGGCCTGTGTACCCATGAAAAACGGATGATCGGGAAATTCAAGAATCTGCATGATCGGCTGGGTCGGCGACTTGCCCGAAAAGACCAGGCCGTGCTGCTCAAGCGTTTCAATGTACTTCGGGTCCACCTCATAGCGATGCCGGAACCGAAGCCGCACCGACTCGACCTTGCCGAACAAACGCCAAGCCAGCGTGTCGGGCTTAATGGTGACATCCTGGCCGCCCAGCCGCATATTACCGCCGAGCCCCTCGATCTTTTTCTGTTCGGGCAGCACATCAATGACCGGCGCCTTGCACTGTGAGTTGACTTCGGTGCTGTCGGCATCGCTGAGACCGCAGACGTTGCGGGCGTATTCGATCACCGCCGCCTGAAAGCCCAAACACAGACCCAGATAGGGGATATTATTCTCGCGCGCGTAGCGGACGCTTGATATCTTGCCCTCCATCCCCCGCGACCCGAAGCCGCCGGGGACAATAATGCCGTCCACCTGGTTCAGCAGCCGGTCGGCGTTTTTATCCGTGACCTCAGAGGTCTCAATCCAATTGACATTGACGGTGCAGCCCAGATGAATGCCGGCATGTTCCAGGGCGTTCAGGATTGAGGCATAGCTGTCGCGGACGGAGGTGTATTTGCCGGTGATGCCGATGGTCACTTCCTTATTTT
>PXAQ01000045.1 GCA_003567095.1 Phycisphaerae bacterium | reverse complement strand
TTGCTCAGCATTTTGCATTGGAACACCAGCCCCGGGACGTTGGCAACCATTTTTTCGTATCGCCGATGGGCCCGGGCCAGGCGTTCTTCGACAACCTTCTGCTCGGTGATATCCTGAAGCTGGCCATCCAGCCGCAGCGCAGAGACCTGATCGCCCCCCTGCTGATTGAGCAGCGTATTGCGCACCCAGATCACCTGGCCGTCTTTGCGGCGCATCCGGTATTCGATGGGATCAACCGGCTTGCCTGACCAGGCGCCGGCATAGAACGCCTCGACGTTTGATCTGTCCTGCGGCAATGCCATCTCATCCCACCGCTGGGGATGATGCATATAATCGACACCGGCGTACCCGGTCACCGCCAGCGCCCCGGCCTCTACCTCAATAGTCGTGGCCCCTTCGGTTGCGCGACAAAGACGATACTGAAACCCATTTCGAGTGCAGCGACAGCGATATTCCCGAATAGCCGCGTCGATAGACCCCAAAAGATCGCCCTGAGAGCAGGGTTTTTTGAGAAAGCGGAAAATATAGCCGTCATTGACCGCCTGCACTGCCGGCCCCTGCTCGGCGGCGCCGGTCAGAATAATACAGACTGTCTCCGGGAATAGACGACGCACCTGTCGCAGAAAGCTTAGCCCGTCCATCTGCGGCATTCGCATATCGGAAACAATGACCGGAAACGGGCCCCGGCGGCGGACCGCCTCCAGCGCCTTGGCCGGCTCGGTAAAGGTACACAGGCGATGTCGTGCGCCGATGCGCCTGCGAAAGCCATCCAGCAGATCGGCGTCGTCATCGAGAAGAAGAATTGTTTCAGACAGGTTGTCCGACATTGTCGCGCTCCTTATCCAGCAGTTGCATATGCCGCTGCGTCCAATCTTGACAGGATTCGGTCAGGTCAAGCAAACGCAATCGTTCTTGGTCGATTTCAGGTGATGCGCCGTCCACACCGCTGCTGGAGAGGCAATGGTCAATCGCATCGGCCATGCAGATCACATCGGCCAGCGTCGCGGCGCCGGGTTGCTGGGCCGTCTGCATCGCCTCGGCGGGACGATGATGACAGGCGGCGGCCTCAATAATACCGACCGGCATCGCCCACAACTGCAGCATCGCGCCGGCCAGATCGGCGTGATCGATGCCTGCGATTTGCTGTTCGGTCTCACACAGCGGCCAATGCTCTGTGCGCGAACGGCTTAAGGCCTGTTCAAACAGATCCGGCATTTGCGAGACGAAGACCAGCTTGCCGGCGTCGTGCAGAATCCCCGCCGTGGAGGCGGCCTCGACCTGCTCCGGGGGAGCCTGCAAGTCCGCACAAATGGTTCGCGCCAGCATCCCGACGCGGAGGCAGTGCTGCTGAAGCGCCGGCAACCCGAACTGCTCAACTACCGCCGGCTTCAGACAGGCAAACAATCCCTCGGTCAGGACCATTGCCTCAACGGCCTTAATGCCCATCAGCACAACCGCCTGGATCGGATCGCAAACGCGCCCCGGGCGCCCGAAATACGGCGAGTTGGCCAACTGCACCATCCGCGCCGCCATCCCCACATCCTCACAGACAAGCTGTCCGACCTGCCGCGGGCTAACCATCGAGGCGTTGAGCCTATTCAGCACTTTCTGATGCACCTCCGGCATCACCGGCAAACTGTCCAGCCCGGACAGCAATGCGGACTGTTGAATCGTTTTCATTCGCCGCACAATCCGCTCGGCCCGCTCGATGTCCTCGCACATCTGCTGCGGACGGCAGGGCTTGGCGACAAGATGATGCGCGCATCGCATCGCCTGGGCCAGACGGGGGTGATCCAGCACGCCGGTCAGCACATAGCGGATCGTCTCAGGATAGTGCTCGCGCACCTGCTGGAGCACTTCAACGCCGTCGACCTCCGGCATTTGCAGATCGGACACGACCAGATCGGCCGGCTCATCCCGCAAGCTGTCCAGCGCCCCGCGCGCATCGGACAGAAACCGCATCTGCCAGCTATCGCGCCGGCCGAACAGCATCCGTCGAAGTCCTTCGAGCACTTCCACATCATCATCGACAAACAGAATACGCATCAGGACGCCTCCTGATCGGATGGGCGGCCGATGGGAATGCGAAGCCGAAACGTCGTGCCCTCGCCGAGCCGCGTTTCAAATGTGACCTGGCCGTGATGACGCTGCCGGATGATCGACTGGACCATCGCCAGCCCCTGGCCGGTTCCCTGTACCTGGGCGTTCGTGCGTTTTGTGGTGAAGAACCGCTCAAAAATACGCGGCTGGATGTCCTCGGGAATACCCATGCCGTCATCCGCTATTGAAATTTCAGCCAGATCCTCAATGTGGCGCGAGCGAACCTCAATCCGCCCGCGTTTATACAGACCCTTGTCAATTTTTTCTCTGATGCTGTGGCTGGCATTGATCAGCAGATTAATCATCACCTGGCTGATCTCATCCATTGAGCAGTACACCTCCGACAGCGCCGGATCCAGTTCCGTGTGCACCTCAACGGTGTATTTCAACTCGTTTCGCAGCAGGGTCAGAGTACTGTGGATGATCCCATTTAGATCCGCCTTGGCCATGCGCCGCTCATCCAGATGTGAAAAGTCGCGCATCGCCGCGATCAGGGTGCCGATCCGCTCGACGCCCTCCAGGCTCTGGCGAATCGCATCCGGGGCCTCGCTGAGGATAAACGACATGTTCGACTGGGCCGACTCGGCCGGTTGCTGCGAAAGCCCCGCCTGGCGGATCGTCTGCTGCTGGTGTCTGCATTGCAGGCACAGCGCCTCCCACGCCTCGGCCAGAAAATGCAGATTGTCGCCGATAAACTGGATGGGGGTATTGATTTCATGCGCGATGCCGGCGGCCAGGCGTCCCATATTCTGCAAAAGCTGCGTGCGCTCCAGGTCCTTCTGGGTCTGCCGCAGCGCCGTAATATCCTCGATGCAGCTGTTCCACATAACCGGCGAGGCCCCATCATTCGACGCACATCGGGCCGTGTGGCGAACCAAGCGGGCAGGCTCACTGGCGGCCAGGCGATAGTCAACCGCAAAGCCCTCTCGGCAATCGGCGACTCTTTCCATGGCCTCCGGCAGGATATGACGATCGGCCGGATGAATCTGCTCAAGCCAGTCGCGGCCGCCGGCGACAAACGCCGCCTGCGAGACGCCGGTCCACCGCTCGACGGCCCCGCTGACATACGCCAGTCGGACAGCGCCATCCAGACCGTAACACCGGCAAAATACCCGGTCGAGGCCGTCCAGAAACGCCTCAAATTCTGTCTGTGCCGTCAGGATGTCGGCCCCGTGCAGCATCGCTTTGAATATCCTTGATATTTAACGAATTATCGTCTATTCAGCCAGTATCTATTCGACCAAACCGCCGCGACAATTTAGCAGTATCACGAACAGTTTGTCGATATTTCTTGCCTGATGAGAGAAATGCCGCTGGCGATGTCCCATAAAAAAACCGCCTTCCAAAATATGGAAAGCGGCATACTTGTCTTATCCGATACGGAACTGTCTGTACCTGCTCGTGCGATGTGATGCGGCCTCAGGCGGTAATCGCTCGCCAGCCCTGATTGAGCTCCTCAAGTATGCCGATCACCTCGCGAATCATCTGGGGATCTTTTCGCGCATTGGCATCGGTGAGATGCTTGTGCATGAAATGGTAAAGACCGCGCAAGTTCTGAGCAATTTCCCCGCCGCGTTCCATATCCAGCACGGCGTTCAATTCAAACAAAATATCCTGTGCTTTGGCAATATGACGACCCTTGGCGGCATAGTCACAGCGTTCAATGTCCGCAATCGCCTGGCGGAGAAAGCGAACCGCCCCGTCGTACAGCATCACAATCAGCCGTCCGCGGCTCTGCGTGCTGACGGCGGTTTCCTGGTAAGTTTCGAATCCGTTCATAATCGTTTTCCCTCCGACGCGGCTTGCTAGGCCGGTCATAATGGAACAGTCTGCATTGACGTTCGGATTTCGATCAAAGGTTCAGAAACGCTCGGAAGACGACTGCGCCGTCTGTGACGCAGCCGCCTGCCGAGATCTTTGATCGAACTGTGTTATCGGCCTTCCGGTCATCTCAAGCCGATATCAGAGGCGCTTATCCCAACAGCGACAGCGCCATCTGCGGCATCATGTTCGCCTGTGCGAGCATCGATACACCGGCCTGAGACAGCACCTGGTTGCGGGTCAATGCGGCCATCTCGGTCGAGACATCCACATCCGATATGCGCGATTCAGAGGCCATCATATTCTCTGTCTGGATGTTCAGCACCTCGGTCGTGCTTTCCAGGCGGTTCATCATGTAACCGAACATCGCCCGGGCACTGTCCT
>PXAQ01000040.1 GCA_003567095.1 Phycisphaerae bacterium | reverse complement strand
TGTTGTTCTGGACGATCAGCAAGACCGTTGGCCTGCGGGTTAGCCCCGAAGAAGAAATGAAGGGCCTGGACATCGGCGAGCACGGGATGGAAGCGTACAGCGGATTCCAGATCTTCAGTAATATGTAAAAAAAAACGAAAACAGATATCAGAAATGTGAGGATTCCAATGAAACTGATTATAGCTTATATTCAGCCGCATAAGCTGGACGATGTGAAAAAGGCCCTGACTGAGGCCAAGGTCAGCAAAATGTCTGTGACCAACTCGCTGGGCTGCGGCGAGCAGATGGGATACGAAGAAAGTTACCGCGGGATTCGCTTTGAGGTCAATCTGCTCAAGAAGGTGCGGCTCGAGATCGCGGTCAATGAGGATTTTCTCCAGAACGCTGTCGATGCGATTATCGCCGGCGCGCGGACTGGCGAGATCGGTGACGGCAAGATCTTTATCCTCGATCTGGCCGACTGTATCCGGATTCGCACCGGCGCCCACGGCGTCAAAGCGATCGGGTAAGGTGACGGAAATTGCGAAAAATAACAATTTTGTCAAAAATACGTTTGTTTGTTACAATTTTGTTATATTTCTGTTGCAGTTCCTGTTTTACGCGAGAACACTTAACCCTTTTTTAAAAAAGGGGTTAATGAAATACAGGCGGCTTTCGCGTTTGTGGCACAATGCTTGCACAAACCTGTGTTGTGATCACAAGGCCGTCTTAATGCAACAGATTGTTAATGTTAATTTTTCGGGAGTTTGGAAATGGACAGTCAGAATGTTTTAACTGATTTATATGGGTCAGATGTGTTCAATGACGCGGTGATGCGTCAGCGTCTGCCCAAGGCGATTTACAAGGAATTTGTCAAGGCACGCAGTGGCAGCATGGAAATGACCCAGGCGATTGCCGATGTGCTGGCCAGCGCGATGAAGGATTGGGCGCTGGAGCATGGAGCGACGCATTATACACACTGGTTTCAGCCGATGACCGGGTTTACGGCCGAAAAGCACGACTCGTTCATCTCGCCCACGCCGGACGGCAGGACCATCCTCGAGTTCAGCGGCAGCGAGCTGATCAAAGGTGAACCGGACGCGTCGTCGTTTCCCTCGGGTGGTTTGCGGGTGACCTTTGAGGCCCGCGGCTATACGGCCTGGGACTGCACCTCGCCGGTCTTTATCAAAGGCAAAACGCTGTATATCCCCTCGGCCTTCTGTTCTTATACGGGCGAGGCGCTGGATAAAAAGACGCCGCTGCTGCGGTCGATGGAAGCCCTGAACACACAGGCGATGCGTGTGCTGCGGGCCCTGGGCAATGGCGATGTGTCCAGTGTCACCTCCACCTTGGGCCCGGAACAGGAATATTTCCTGGTCGATCGCCGCTTTTTTGAGAAGCGGATGGATTTGATGCTGGCCGGGCGTACCCTCTTCGGCGCGCCCTCGCCGCGGGGCCAGGAGATGGAAGACCATTACTTCGGCGCGCTGCATGAGCGGGTCTCGGATTTTATGCACGATGTCAACCTTGAATTGTGGAAGCTGGGCGTCTCGGCCAAGACCCAGCACAACGAAGTGGCGCCGGGCCAATACGAAATCGCACCGATCTTTACGACTGTGAATGTGGCGACCGACCACAACCAGATTACGATGGAAACACTGCAGAAGGTCGCCCGTCGGCACGGCTTTGTGTGTCTGCTGCACGAAAAGCCGTTTGCCGGGGTCAACGGTTCGGGCAAGCACAACAACTGGTCGCTGGTGACTGACACCGGCAACAACCTGCTCGACCCGGGCACCACGCCGCATGATAATATGTTGTTTCTGGTGTTCTTGTGTGCGGTTATCCGCGCGGTGGATAAATATGCTCACCTGCTGCGTGCAGCCGTGGCCAACCCGGGCAACGAACATCGCCTCGGGGCCAACGAAGCGCCGCCGGCGATTATCTCGATCTTCCTGGGCGACCAGTTGACCGATATATTTGAGCAGCTTGCCGCCGGCGGAGCCAAGACGAGCCAACAGGGCGGTCAGCTCAAGCTTGGCATCTCGACCCTGCCGCCGCTGCCGAAGGACTGCACCGACCGAAACCGAACCAGTCCGTTTGCCTTTACCGGCAACAAGTTCGAGTTTCGGATGGTCGGCTCCAGCCAGTCCACTTCGGGCCCGTGTTTTGTGCTCAACACGATTGTCGCCGATGTGCTGATGGAGATTGCCGATGAGCTGGAAAAGAGCAAGGACGTCAAGGCCGACGCCCAGAAACTGCTCAAGAAAATCGCCACCGACCACACGCGGGTGATCTTCAACGGCGATAACTATTCGGACGACTGGGTCAAAGAGGCCGAAAAACGCGGACTGTCCAATATACCCGCCGCCGTCGATGCCCTGGAGACGATTCTCGAAAAAGAGAACGTCAATGTCTTTAAGCGTCATAAAGTGCTGACCAAACACGAACTGCACGCCCGCACGGAGATCTTGCTTGAGAACTACAGCAAGACGCTCAACATTGAGGCCGGGGCGACCTTGAGTATGGCCAAGCGTCAGATTCTGCCGGCCTGCATCGCGTATTCGGCGAAACTGGCCGAGGCTGTCAACGGCCTGACGGCTGCCGATATCCGGCCGGCCGTACAGAAACGCGAACTGGAAAAGGTCAACAGCCTGATCGAAGACCTCAGCAGCGCGATTGAGGCGCTTGATAAGGCGGTTGGCAAGGCCCGAATGATTGAAAAACCCGGCGCCCAGGCCCGCTGTTTCAAAGAAGATGTTGTGCCGGCGATGGCCGAGGTCCGCACGGCCGCCGACACGCTCGAGATGACGGTTGATGCCGAGCTGTGGCCGCTGCCGGGGTATGCGGAGATGTTGTTTTTGCGATAGCAAATAGATTTCAGATCACCCTTGCCCTGTCAGACATGCGTTTTTGTTTGGCAGGGCTTTTATTTAAATTTCTATCATAAGAAAAACTTATCTATAAATTAAAAAAAATGATAAAAAATTGTTGACTTTACACGCCATTTGAACGTATCATAGAAAGTGGTTAATTTGAGATTCAACAGACACTGATTTACAGGAACTGTTTAAAATGCCATTGATGCCCAACAATCAGGGGTTGTATGAGTCGCGGCGGGAACACGACGCCTGCGGGATTGGGGCAGTTGTCAATATTTCCGGGACACGCGACCATTCCATCATTGAATACGGCAAGCAGATTTTGCTGAACCTGCACCATCGCGGTGCGGCCGGAGCGGACGATGTCACCGGCGACGGGGCGGGGATATTGACACAGATTCCCCATCCATTTTTTAGTCATGAAGTCAAGCAGCTGGGATTTGACCTTGGCCAGCCCGGGCAGTATGGCGCGGGAATGGTTTTTCTGCCGTCGAACGCCGAGCTGCGCGCCAAATGCGAGCGGCTTCTCGAGCGAGCCATCTCCGTATATGGGCTGAAGGTGCTGGCCTGGCGGGATGTTCCTGTCGACAATAGCTGTCTGGGCGAGATTGCCCTGTCAGCCGAGCCGGTAATCAAGCAGATTTTTGTCGATGGGGCAGGGTTTTCAGACGAGGCGCTCGAGCGGCGGCTGTATCTGGCGAGGCGGCGGGCTGAAAAGCTGGCGCGCGATACGTTTGGCGATGCGGCCGAGGATTTTTACATCGCTTCGCTGTCGTGCCGGACGATCTGCTATAAGGGGATGTTTATGGCCTGGCAGTTGTTTGCCTATTATCCCGACCTGGCCGATGAGCGGTTTGTCTCAGCGCTGGCGACGGTGCATCAGCGCTACAGTACCAATACGTTTCCAAGCTGGCCGCTGGCCCAGCCGTTTCGCTGCATCGCGCACAACGGCGAAATCAACACGCTCAGCGGCAACCGCAACTGTATGCGGATGCGCGAGACACGGCTGACGTGCCCGACCTTAGGCGAGGATCTGTCGGATATCATTCCGGTCCTGGATAAGGCGGCCAGTGATTCGGCGTGTTTTGACAGTATGCTCGAATTGCTGGTCCGCGCCGGCCGCAGTATGCCGCACGCGATGATGATGCTGGTGCCCGAGGCCTTCGGGCCCAAGTACCACATCAGCGCCGACAAGCGGGCGTTTTATGAATACCACTCGACGATGATGGAGCCGTGGGACGGCCCGGCGGCGATGGTATTTACCGACGGGCGGCTGCTGGGCGGCACGCTGGACCGCAACGGGCTGCGGCCCAGTCGCTATACCATTACCACCGACGGGCTGGCGGTTCTGGCCAGTGAGGCCGGGGTGGTGGAGTTTGCCCCGGAGAAAGTCCGTCAAAAAGGGCGTCTTCAGCCGGGCAAAATGTTCCTGGTCGATACGCTCGAGGGGCGGGTGGTGACCGACAACGAAATCAAGAGCAAAGTCTCCCGACAAAAGCCGTATCGCCGCTGGCTCAATGACA
>PXAQ01000142.1 GCA_003567095.1 Phycisphaerae bacterium | reverse complement strand
TATCTCGAGATGATCGAGTTGGGAGCAAAGCCTGAAGAGGCAAGATCTGTGTTACCCAATTCGCTAAAGACGGAGATGGTAATGACGATGAATCTGAGGGAGTGGAGACATTTTTTCTCTCTTCGTACGGCAGCAGCGGCGCACCCGGATATGCAGATTATCGCAAAATCACTTCTCGCCGAGTTTCGGTCGCATATCCCAGTTGTGTTTGATAACGTGGGCAGGCTATAACAAGTTACGGGCTTGATAGGATGGTAGGACGCAAGTCGTGCTTGACGGAGACGGTGTGCCGTTGATGAAGCGGTGATAAAAAGAGAGGTAGTCCAGTGCGGGTACGGATCGGTACGGTCGCTTGTTGGCGCGAGTGTACGTCGAGTCAGACGGCGAGATGCTGGATGTGAATCGTGAGTTGGTGCGTGGCGGCTTTGCTTGGCATTACAAGCGCTATTCCGACGATGAAAATCTCGCGGATGCCGAAGACTACGCCCGCGAGCACGAACACGGCTTATGGCAGGATCCCTGGCCCGTCGCGCCGTGGTTTTGGGGCGCTAACCGCCCGAGAGCCGACGAGGCAATTCCGCCGAATGCGGCAATGTGGGACGGCGCCTTTTGGCTGAACACAGCCACCGGGGTTCGTCACAATTTTGGTTGTCTCCATTTCGGACGTACAAAACAAGGAAGGGTTTCGACTGCTGTTGAAGGAAGACCGTGCGGAATTTGTGGTGGGTAAAGGAATTTCGGTCATCACGGTCTGTGACTCCGACGACAGGCAAATTCGGTTAGCTCGCTGGGTCGGCGCGGGAGTATTCCCCGATCTAGCTACGCGTTCTTGTGTTACTTTGACGGAACGGGTTAGGGGTCAACGGAGGCCTTTGGGCAGTTTGGATGGTCCCATACTCGGCAACGCTCATCTGGGAAATAGCTCGTTTCAGGGGTGTTCCAGCCCGACGCCCGCATAGACGGTGCCGGGCGTCCGCTGCTGGGGCATCCGGGACCGATGCGATATGGGAACCCCATCGTCGGGCGGATCCTTATATCCCCGAATCAACCTAGTAATTCTCGACGTTCCTGCTGATCCAAAATATAATGAAAACGCGTCCGGTTTGCGAGGTTGACAACTGCACTTCATTTCGATTATGCTTTTTTGGGCTTACGAGAAATTGGCCCGTGCCTGCACGGCTAAGAGCAGTCCAACACGTGGAAAACACGGTCGGTGATAGCCTGGAGCGATTTTGCCGGTTCCCACGTGGGAACTAGAGTTTCGTGGCCGTCCACGGGCATGAACTGCAGACAAGCCGCCCCGACATTTCGAAAGCATGTTAGCGGAGTATTAACGATGCCTACTTTTTTGGATAGACGACTACAGGTTTTCGTCTCATCGACATATCAGGATTTACGATTGGAACGCCAGGCCGCAGTTGAGGCGATACTTGCTTCGGGGCACATTCCCGCTGGAATGGAATTGTTCTCGGCTGGAGATGAGTCACAGTTAGATGTCATCAAACAATGGATTGACGACTCGGACGTGTTTCTGTTGATTCTCGGTGGTCGCTACGGTAGTATCGAACCGACGTCTCAAGAGAGTTACATTGAGATAGAGTACAAATACGCGCTGGCGCGAGACAAGCCAACATTTGCATGTGTAATTCAAGATGGCGAATTAGAAAGGCGTGTCAAGGCCTGCGGAAGGGACGTCCTCGAAACAGAGAACAGCGCAAAGCTGCGTGCATTTCGCAGTTTGGTCTTGATGAAGATCGTTCGCTTTTGGAATGATACAAAGGACATAAGACTTGCAATTTTCGAAACACTTGGAGAGTTTAGTAGGCGAAACGAGTTGATCGGTTGGGTGCGCGGCGACCAGAGAACGGGAATTGAGGTAGCTGACGAACTTGCAAGGCTTAGCAGTGAAAATGCAAAGCTGAGGCAGCAATTGGAGGCCGAAAGATCATCGTTTCAAGGCTGTAGTTTTGAGGAAATGAAAAGCATTCTCATTGAGAAAGGTTTGTTGAATTTTCTTGTCGAGAAGCGACGTAATCTAACAATCGGGTTCAAAGGTACAGCCAAAGATCAGGAAACTCTTCTCGAATTAGCGGTATCTGGATTGATAAGAGTTGAACTAATTCCACCGAGGAAGGGACCTGGACTAATAGAGTTTGCCCACAGACGTTACTACTTGACAGATGTGGGACATGCATTTCTCAACCGACTTCACTTAGATGCCGGAGAACCTTTGCCGACTACATACAATAGTTAGTTGTTAGATGTATTTATTCTCCTGAGCGGAAAACCCACATACCTGTTCCGCAGCTTTTCTCGCTAGGCTTCACCCCGTCTCGGGTCGTCCATGAGATATTCGCTGTCGCAGCCACGATACACAGAAAGCGGCATACCTGGTGTTCGCTTCAGCGACGCGATTACCGCAGCGTGTAGCTCGGGGTTGGGCGGGGAGACTTCAGCCGATTCGCGTCCCGGTGTTGTTGTGCACGAGACTTGGAAGTACTGCCCGCGCCATTTCAGCGTTCTGGGGGGGATGTAGTTCATCGCAACTCCAATCACTGTTGTCCAATAAGATCGCCCATTTCGTAAAAAACTGCTCGCCTGACTCGGACCCTACCACGACACTGATCCCGTCGCTCGCCGGACGCCGCAATCGACCGCAAAATGTTCTTTAACATTATGAAAAACCGACGTCCGGATCGGATTGTATGCAACGAGATTATTGACAGAACCGAGATCATACCCTAACTTAGTATTTCTAATCGCAACTGTCGAAGAACGCCGTCAAGCGAATAATTCACGGAAATCCCCTTACCCGTTGCATAAACGCGTCGCAAAAAGTCGGCGCGAGCCTACCGTTCGAATACAATAACGATTTGTGCCACAAAAACAATTCATCTCACTTCATTTCACACCCGGCTCTAAGTTATCATCTAAATCCACTTGGTCTTCCTTCGAGGCCACGCACCTATTCAAGTGCTTAATCATTGACCCAATGCTACAAATCTCTACGTCGCTAAATTCGCCCTTCAGCTCCGACTCCTCTAAGCGGCCAGATTGCAACAAACCCTTAAGCATTATTACGTAATCAAAGTCTAGAATCTGGCCTGCATCATCTATCTTTATGTCCACCGTCTGAGGATCTAGTTTTTCAAATACCAACTTCATTGTTGCGTCCCAGCGTAATTCTTCAGATTGTACTTTTTCACCCGTTTCTTAATAGCGGCTTTTCCGCCATCCGTAATTTGAGCTATATGATCCACAACCCTTTGCCCGGCAATCATCCCCTCAAGAGCATCCGAACAGATGCTTATTTTTCCTCCTTCATTAGAACAAAGAATTACATTCTGGGCGTCACCTAGCATTGGGATGGTGGCGTTATGTGAAACCAAAATTATTTGCTTTTTGCCCTTGCATTTCTTAATTGCATCTATTAAGCCCCGATTGATATAATCTGTTGCAAGATTATCTTCAGGTTGATCAATAACTAATGTCGCAGTATCGCTCTCCCATCCCAAAACTAAATCAAGAACAACTGCGGTCTTCCATCCAGCACTCAACTCGCTAAAGTTGCGACCATCTCTGGTGATAATTGTGTAGGACTTAGAATCCATCTCTGAAAACCTTGTAACTATTCGTCTCTCAAAGTCATCGTACCCCGCCACTTTAGGCGCCCTCTTCTTAAAGTTGGATTCAAACAAAGCCTCTGGTGAAATGTCTTCAAAGTTCGCGATCTGCGATTGACGTCGAAGCATCTCATTTACAACCTCAAGAAACATTGCTCCATTAAGCTCGAATTGATTCACGATAGAAAGAGTGTGCCCCATGGATTGAACCTTTTTGGTTTCAATCTTTAGCGAAAAGTTCTCAATTTCGCTAAGCGACTTATGGAATTCCTCTTCCGCCTTCGCGTAAGCTCTTATGCAGTCCATTAGACTCTCAAACTGCGTTCGCTTCGTTGTCCTCTCTTTGTCCTTCGCGGTCTGTTCTCGGTCAATTTCGGTAATGGCTTGCCGAATAAACAGTTTAACTTCGGCATCAATGCGGCTTATTTCTCTTGCTCGATTTAGTGCATTCTTTAATATATCAATTGATGTTTTTTCGTCACCCAGTATTGGGTGCTCCGAAAGGAATCTGTCTATTTCATCAAGAGTTTCAATGTCCTGTTCAAGTTGTGCCGCTGTGTAATCAATTGAATTTGTGGTGCCCGGAGAGGGCTCCAGTTGTCTAATCGGGTTTGCGCTTATCGTCCCAGATACAATTAAACTGAAGTTCCCCGAGAAAAACGCGCGTTTTCCCCGTATTTTTCAGGATTTACCCTCGATTCCAGCGCTTCAGTTCTGCCTACAGCTTGATGGACTCGAGCAGCTGGAGGGCCCTTTTCTGCTGGGAATTGGGGGTGG
>PXAQ01000020.1 GCA_003567095.1 Phycisphaerae bacterium | reverse complement strand
TTTGACAGATAGGATTGGGTCAGCATCAGCTTGCGTTGATACTCGCGGAACGACCGCCAGTCCATCCCCATCTGGCGAATGCGTGCCTCGGCCAGCGCATAGTTGTTGTTATAACTGGCGATAAAGCGGTTGATTTCCTGCTGCACGGCCTTGTCCAGGGCGTCGTCCACATTGTCCGGCGCGTGCTTGCGAGCCTGGGCGTACAGCAGAATATCGGACGTTTTGCTGCGGACGGCTCGCTGAATCAGCGGCAGGGACTGGCGGACAAAGGTTTGCCGCTCCATCTGGCCGGCAGCGGGCCGCAGCGGCTCTTCGACGGCCTGAAGGACCTCATCGACCGTGATCGTCTCGGAATGCAGGCTGATGGCCTTCCCGCCGCTGGCGTCAGGCAGATTCTGCCGCTCGGCCAGCGGAAAGGCCTGCATTTGTTCTTCCGTAAAGCGTCCCTGTTTCTGGCCGCAGCCGCCCATCCAGCAAACCGGTACGAGGCAGGTCAACAGGATAAACTTTTTAAAATGCATAAGGCACGTCCTTAATCTTGCTCCAGTTCTTCGCCATAACTACGCGAATTATAGTCGAAAATCCCAAAAAAATCCAAAAAAACGTGCTGAAACCCGCTTTTTTTTTGCAGAATGGCTTTTGAGTTGCTAAATTGTGCGATATGAAACGACCATTGGACAATTTGAATGACCCGGCCGACAGCGGTGAGGAACCTGCGTCTCGGCGGGCAGGCATACGGCAGGGCAAACCCCTCTGATCTTTCAATTTTTTCGGGTTTGCCCTGAAGTGGACAGGAAAACGACAAAAAAAGGGCAGGCCCATGAAAAACCCATTACTTGGACCCGAACTGCGTGAGCTGTTGGCGGCCAACGATGTTGCCGCGATTCGTCAACTCTGCGAGACGACCCACCCCGAAACGGTAGCCGATTTCCTCAGCGACCTGAAGGATGACGAAATATGGCTCATCCTGCATATGCTTGATGTCGGGTTGCGGGCCGACATCTTTTCCCATTTCGAGATTGATCTGCAGGTGGACCTGGCTACGGGGCAGAACTGCCGCCAGATGGCACGGCTGCTGGAGGAAATGCCCGCCGACGACCGTGCCGACCTCGTGCAGCAGCTTGACGAAAAAGTCCGTGGTGAACTGTTGCCGCTGGTGGCCAAGGCCGAGCGCGAGGATATCCGAAAGCTTGCCCAATACGAAGAGGAGACCGCCGGCTCGGTGATGAGCAGCGATTACGCCGTGCTGCGTCCCGATATGACCGTTGAGCAGGCCATCGAAACGCTTCGTATCCAGGCCCCCGAAAAAGAGACTATTTATTACGTCTATGTCGTCGATGACAACCGCAAACTCATCGGTTTTGTCTCACTCAAAGATATCATTATCGCCCGCCCGGGCCGTCGCATCAGCGACTTTATGCACACCGACATCATCAAGGCCGGGGTCAACGACGACCAGGAAAGTGTCGCCCATAAAATTGAAAAATACGATTTGATCGCCATCCCCATTGTGGATGCGAACAATTTCATCGTCGGCATTGTGACGCACGACGATGCGCTGGATATTATCCGCCAGGAACAGACCGAGGACATCGAGAAGCTGATGGCGATTTCCGGTGAACACGAGATCACGCCGTACCTGAAAATCCCGGTCCTGCAGCATTTTCGCAATCGCTGCGGCTGGATCGTCGGCCTTGGGATTCTCAGTATGATCGCCGGGCTGGTCATTCAGCGTTATGAAGAGGTGCTTGTCCAGTTTGCCGTTCTGGCCACGTTCCTGCCGATGGTTGCCGATACCGGCGGCAACACCGGAAGCCAGTCGGCCACCCTGGTGATCCGGGCACTGGCCCTTGGGGAGATTTCACTGCGTGACACCTTGCGCATCCTGTTTAAGGAACTGCGCGTGGCCCTGATGCTGTCGGTTGTGATGGGATTGATCGCGTTTGGCCGGCTGCTGTTTTTCGCCGACGGCAACGGCCCGACCGCCGTCACACTGACGACGCTCGGCCTGGCCGTGGCCGTGGCGCTGAGTTTGCAGGTGCTGACCTCAACGTTGATCGGCGCTCTGCTGCCGCTGATCGCCCAAGCCCTCAAACTCGACCCGGCCGTGGTCGCCAGCCCCGCCCTGACAACAGTGGTCGATATTTCCGGACTGATGATCTTTTTCGCCGTCGTCAGCCGTTTTGTGATGGGTGGCTAAATTATTGTTATCGTTAGGTGAAAAATGTGTTTTTTAACCGTTTAAATGGGAAATTTCAGTTGCAACAATTGAAAGGAAAAAAGTAATGAAAAAAACAGTGATGATGAATTTAATGGCAATTCTGGGGACTTTTTTTTTCTCAGCAAATGCACAGGGGACTCAAAACGTTCTTTTTATTGCGATTGATGACCTAAAGGCCATTGGTACTTTATTTCAAGATGAGAAAAATGACTTCCTCGCCCTGGTGTATCCCGATCCGGAGCTTCGCCGTGAGGTGGCCAAGCGCATGACCCCCAACCTGCAACGCCTGGCCGATCAGGGGGTAAATTTTATGAGTGCTTACACGCCCTCACCGGCCTGCAATTCCTCCCGGGCATCCCTCATGACGGGTATCCGTCCTCATGTCCAGGGTATGGCGAATAACTCGGGCAATGCCTTTTTCCGTGACTGGGAGTTTCAGGGTGAACGTCCCCTGGCTGATTCCTTTACCTTGCCGGAGTTGTTGAAGAAACATGGCTGGTATACCGCCTCTACCGGAAAAATTTTCCACAGGGAAAACTTTGAGACACAGGATGGCAATCGCTCCTGGACTCATTGGGCCAACGTTGGCGGGCGCCCGGAAGGGGACATCGTGTTGTCCGAGTGGAGTCCGCAGACTACTGATACCGAAGCGCGTGTGGTGCGCTGGGGACGGCGCGGGTACGACCATGAAACCTACGAAACAAAGAACGATTACCGGACGGCCGATTTCATCGCGCGGGTGCTTGAAAACGGACAAGCTACCACCGAGGGGGTCACCTATAAGCTTCCGGAGGATGCCCCTTTTTTCCTGTCGGTCGGTATTTTCAGACCTCATTTGCCCTTTTACAGTACCAAAGATTTGCTCGATCTTTTTCCGGTGGAGGAAATGACGGTCACGCGGGAGCTACTCGAATATTTAATCCGGGATGGTGCCGATTTGTCAGATCCCGGTCTGGGCTATTCCGGCATTCAAATTGGAGAGCACGGGGAGCCGGAGTTGCATCGCGGGCGCTTTCCCGGAATACTCCGCATTGGGCTGGATAAGGATCCCGAAGACGGAGACCTCAAAGCATGGAAAGATATGCTGAGCCATTACTTTGCCGTCACTGCACTGGCTGACCGGGCGGTGGGCCGTGTACTGGATGCCCTGGAAGCCAGTGAGCACAGCGACAACACCATGGTCATCCTGTGGAGTGACCACGGCTTCCACTTGGGTGAAAAAATGCATGTGGCCAAGTTTACCCTGTGGAATGACGGTTCCCGGGTTCCCTTTATCATCAAAGATCCGCGTTTTCCCCAGTCGGCGGGGATGAACTGTTATACCCCGGTCTCCTTAATGGATATCTACCCGACGGTGGCGGCCATGGCCGGCCTTGATTTGCCGGACCATCGCATCACCGGAAGTGATTTAACCCCGCTGCTTCGGGATCCCACCCTTGGACGCGAAGAACCGGCTCTAGTGACCTATAACCGGGTAGGCGACTACTATGACCACATGCTGCGTAAGGGCCGCTATAGACTCATTTACATGCCGCGCGGCGAACAAGTCCACCTGGAACTTTATGACGTGGCCAAAGACCCCCAGGACTACCGCAACCTTGCCCCGCTTCCCGAGTATGCGGAGATCAAAGCGATGATGAGGGAGGCTCTGTATGAGACATTGGAAAGTGGGTATGGACATCCTTGATTATCATTCTGCCTCATAAAGAGTGCGGCAATGTTCTGAGAGGGCCGGGTTCTTTGGACGGGACGCTGCTATGACCAAGTGCCACCCCGTATTGGCACCCGAGTTGCCAATACGGGGTGGCTAATGACTACCGGTTGAGATGACGTCACCGAGACCTCAATCGCATCCCAGAAGATGCTTTCAGCCGCTGCTTCGTGCAAGGGCATTGGTTTTAGGGTTCAGGCGGTGGCCGCGGAACCATTCTGTTTCAAATGAGAAACCGGCTCACCCCCCGTCACCGGCGAGCCAAACTGTGGTGTAGCCGGAAGATTCGTCGAACTCTGCATAAAGCGTGGCGGATTGTGTTCGGGTGATGGTGGTTGCGGTGTCGCAATGACCCTCCGGCCGTCCTTCTCCGAAAGAAAACACCCCTGCATTCTGGAGTTCCTGAATTCTGTCGATCTGTCTGCCTGACCAGCGCAGGGTTCCCTTATCAAAATGGATGATCCCGCTGGTGACCGACAAGGCGCCGCTGTCACTGTCTTTGATTTCCAACGTACCATCAAACAGCTCAATGTTTCCCGTGCCCT
>PXAQ01000201.1 GCA_003567095.1 Phycisphaerae bacterium | reverse complement strand
GCATCAAACAGATCGCGCCTGGCGATGTGGTCGGATTTGTTCAGGACGACGAGCATGTCTTTGCCGCTGCAGTGGATCTCTTTGAGGACGGTCTCGACGCTTTTGATCTGGTCAAAGACCTCCGGGCTGGAGGCGTCGACCACATGCACCAGCAGATCGGCATTGACCGCCTCTTCGAGCGTGGCCTTGAACGAGGCGACCAGGTGATGCGGCAGTTTGCTGACAAACCCGACCGTATCACTGAGCAGGGCCTCCACGCCGCTTTGGACGGCCCATTTGCGGGTACGTGTATCCAGCGTGGCAAAAAGCTGATCCTCCACGTACACCTCGGCGGTGGTCAGGGCGTTCATCAGGGTGCTTTTGCCGGCGTTGGTATAGCCGACCAGGCAGATTTTATAAACCCCCCGGCGTCCCGCGATTTCGCGCAGTTTTCGTTTGTCGATGCCGTCGATCTCGCGTTTGAGCTCGGTGATGCGTTTTTTGACCAGGCGACGGTCGATTTCAAGCTGTTTTTCGCCGGTGCCGCGTGTGCCGATGCCGCCGACAGCGCCGGCCGCGGTGCCGCCTCCGGCGCCGGTGACCGTATCCAGGTGGCCCCACATCCGCGTCAGGCGGGGGTAGGTGTACTCAAGCTGGGCCAGTTCGACCTGCAGCTTGGCCTGTTTGGTGCGGGCGCGGGTGGCGAAGATGTCCAGAATAAGCTCGCTGCGGTCGAGGACCTTGCAATTGACGAGTTTTTCCAGCTCGCGGATTTGTGCCGGCGTCAGATCGTTGTCAAAAATAACCACATCCGCCTCGTGCTCGACGACTTTTTCCTGAAGCTGACGGGCCTTGCCCGAGCCGATATAAGTCGCCGCGTGGATGTCGCGTAATTTTTGAAGCGACCGGTAAACAACACAGGCTCCGGCACTTTGGGCCAGTGCCTGCAACTCCTGCAACGGGTCCTCCTGTAAATTTTGGCGATCTCGGGGCAAAACGGCGCCGACCAGAATCGCCCGCTCCTGCTGAATTGTGGTCTTCTTGTGGTCTTGATTCAACGCTATACATATCCTTTCAAATCGATTTCGTCACCTACCAGTATACTCTTTTTGGTTATACGAATCAAGACGGCAGCAGGTTGCCTGTTTTGTCAAGAATAATCGGCACGCCGGGAGACATGTTGAAAAAAGGGGTATCAGAAAGGGTTTCTATGAAAATGGACTATTTGATGCGTCTTTTAAGCAGGATGATGGCATCGGTCGCGATGGCGGCGCCCTGCCCGACGGGGCCAAGGCCTTCGGCGGTTTTGGCCTTGACGTTGACATTGGCAAAATCAATGTCAATCAGGCCGGCCACAGAGCGGCGGATCTGGCCTTTGTAGGGGCCGAGTTTGGGCTGCTCGGCGTGGATGACCAGATCGATATTGACGACCTGCCAGTGATGTTTCTGGATCTGATCGCGAACCAGCAGTACAAGATCGCCGCTGGCGGCATCCTTCCATTGCGGGTCGGTATCGGGAAAGCAGGTGCCGATATCGCCCAGACCGGCGGCGCCCAGCAGGGCATCGATGACGGCGTGCAGGACCGCATCGCCGTCGCTGTGGCCCAAAAGTCCCAGCGGAAAGGGGATGTGCACGCCGCCGAGCATCAGCGGTCGATCCGGAACGAGCCGATGGATGTCGGTGCCGATGCCGCTGCGATAGTCGTAAGCCGGCTCGCTCACAGGTGTCCCTTTGTGCTGGGGATGTCGGTGCCGACAAGTCGGACGGCATTGCCGATCGCCTGGCCGAGGGCCTTGAAGATCGCCTCGGCGATGTGGTGACTGTTGAGCCCGCAGGGCGAGGTGACGTGCAGGTTGAACTTGCCGACGGTCGAGAAACTGCGCAAAAACTCCTCGATGCACTCGACGTCAAAATCGCCGATTTTTTCCGATTTGAACGCGGCCTCAAACACCAGGTACGGCCGTCCCGACAGGTCAACGGTCACCTCGGCGCGTGCGTCTTCCATCGGCACAACGCTGTGGCCGTATCGCGCGATGCCTTTTTTGTCGCCCAGCGCCTCGTTCAGCGCCTCGCCCAGCGCGATACCGACATCTTCAATCGTATGATGATCGTCGACCTCCAGGTCGCCTTTGGCCTGGACGGTCAGATCCATCCGGCTGTGCTTGCTCAGATGGGCCAGCATGTGATCGAAAAAGCCGACGCCGGAATCCAGCGTGTAGCGGCCCTGGCCGTCGATGTTCAGCTCGAGGCGGATGTCGGTTTCGGTGGTTTTGCGCTGGATGGCTGCTTTGCGTTGTGTGGTCATAACGATTACCCTTTATAAATGGTCTCCAGTGCCGCCAGCAGTGTGTCGTTCTGCTCGGGCGTGCCGACGGTGATACGCAGTTTATCTTCCAGGCCCGGCAAATCAAAGTAGCGGACGAATATCGCCTCTTTGGCCAGCGCCTTAAAGACGGTTTCGGCGTCTTTGTCAACGCAGCGGGCCAGGACAAAGTTGGTCTGGCTGTCGGGCACCTCCATGCCCATGGCCCGCAGGGCATCTGTCAGACGCTGCCGCTCGGCCTTGATTTTGCGGATGTTTTCGTTGAAATACGCCTGATCGGCCATGGCTGCCTCGGCCGCGGTCAGCGCAACGGCATCGACCGCATAAGAATCGCGCACCTTCATCAGCCCGTCAATCAGCGCCGCATCGGCCAGGCCAAAACCGAACCGCAGGCCGGCCAGCGAATAGCCCTTGCTCATTGACCGCAGGATGACGATGTTCGTAAAATCGCGCACCAGCGGCACGGCGTTGTCCTCGGCAAAATCCACATACGCCTCGTCGATCAGCAGCACACCGGACAGCTTCGATGCCAGATCCGCCAGCGCATCAATCGGCAGCAGGTCGCCGGTCGGGGCGTTGGGATTGCAGACAATCGTCAGGGCCGCGTCATGGCGGGCCAGTTGATCCATCGCGTCGGGCGCGTTGCGGTCAATTTCAATCGTCAGACACCCCTGAAGGGCGGCCAGCACCGGGTACAGCGAATACGTCGGCTGGGCATAGGCTACCGGGCGGTCGGCGTCGCAGCAGGCCCGCAGGCAGATATTGAGCAAATCGTCGCCGCCGTTGGTGCAGAGGATGTTTTCCGGCTGCATGGCCAGCACCTCGCCGGCGGCCAGGCGAAACCCATTGCCCACCGGGTCCGGATAGCGGCGAAGCTGCTCGGCGGTGACCTGCCCGATGGCCTCCAGCACCCGCGGCGAGGGCGGATACGGATTTTCGTTGGTGTTCAGCTTGATGACCTCGGTCAGTTTCGGTTGAAACCCCGGCGCGTAGGCGGCCATGTGTTCAATACTGTCTCTAAAATATCCCATAAACACAGCCTTTGTTAACCCGCGTTGTCTTCCAGCCATTCCAATGCACCCGGAGCAGACTCCCATGCATCATCTAAACATTCAAAACAAACCACCGCCTCCTCTTTACTGCCGATTGTATAACCTTGCGGCGACATCGGTACTTCTTCTTCGCCGAGCAGATAGTCAACGACATAAGGGTTGTCCTTGATCGCTTTTGCGAGGTGTTTGCGTGCGGTGGCGGTGTTACCCTTTTGCATAAAAGTCAACAATGCACGGCTATAATTCCATACTGCCACTTGATCACATTTGTACGCTTTAAGCAGTGCAGCGGCCTCCTCAAGACGCCCCGTTTGCAGCAGCAACCCGACCAAATTGTCACGTACACCCTGATTGTCGTTCGGATTCAGCCGCAGCATCTCCTGAAAATGGCCGATAGCCTCATCGATACGCCCCATCGTCACAAGGGATTCGGCCATACCCTGTCGCGCCCGCATATAAGGGCGGGATTGGAGGATTCCCCAAAAATGTCCGACTTCATCGCGGAAAAACGCTTCGCCGAGAACGCGTCGTCCGGCCTCTTCCCCTTTGGCATACAGCGCATAGGCCTCTTCTATATCGCCATCCGATTCGGCCAGAATCACATACGCATCCACGCAATCCGAAAAACTATCCAGCGCCTTCCGGGCAAGCTGAATTCGCTTGCGGCCGATTGCCTCATACGCCTCGTAACACAAATCCTGGGCGTGCTCCATCGGGGTAACAGGATGCTGCTTAGGAACCGGTTTGCCGATGACATTGGCGTTGATAAAATCCTGCATTTCTTCTGTGCTGGAAAAATCATGGCCGTCAAGGATGCGCTGGATATCGAGTTGAACCTTTTCCATTAAACGGTTATCTGGCAGAGGACCCTGCTTGAGGTTGTGTTTGCAGACACCATCGGCCGATTCAATAAGACTCAGCAGCGCCAACTTATAAGTTTGCTCGCCGTTGAACGTCGAGACGGTTTTTTCCCAGCGACCGCTGTCGATTTCCGACTCCGTAGTTTGGGCAAATGCCCGCAACAGGCCTTCCAGAAATGCCAGCACATCCGGCTGGGGACGGCGATGTTTGCCATTAGGTTCGTAAGACATCGCCAATGGGTAGGCCTTGTCCGCTGCGACGGGGAGAT
>PXAQ01000212.1 GCA_003567095.1 Phycisphaerae bacterium | reverse complement strand
TGCCGTGGTCAATATGACCCACTGTTCCAATGTTCACGTGAGGTTTTGTACGTTCAAATACACCCTTAGCCATTTTTACAATCTCCTGATATTCAGTTCGTTCCTCTTAATTGCTAAGCTGCCTGATACTTATGGTTAATGCCGACGCTCTCTATACAAAATACTGATCGACGCGAAGCGACACCGCCCCGTTCGCCACGCCGATCTGCTTGTTTTACCGAGCTGCTGATGGGATTTGAACCCATGACCTCGTCCTTACCAAGGACGCGCTCTACCACTGAGCTACAGCAGCAACATTTTGAAAATAATGATGTTACAGGAACAGCCCACCGAGCGACTGCCGCAAACTCCCCCCTCTGCTCGGCCGCCAAATCAGCCGACAGCCTGCAAGTAAAGAGGGATTTGGCGTCCTGCACATACAGTAAAGGAAAGAGTATATAAGTCCAATCAAGGAAAATCAAACAGAAAAATGAAAAATTTTACAAAAAAACAAAAAAATGACGCTGGTGCGCCTATTTTGGATCAAGACTCTTCTGTACCCTCTAACTCCGGTTCATCAGTGATGTCCTCAGCTTCTTGCGGGTCGGCCACCTGAGAACGCCAAAAATCGAGCTTCTCAGCCCCAAAAAAGACCTCTGTACCGTCTACCAACGGCCTCAATTCGGCAAGCAGCTCGTGTTTTGCCTCATTTTCAACCGTCTCAGATGCAAAAAAAGCATCGAGATGAGCCAGGCACTGTGCGTACGCATCCTCTCTGTCCTGACTCTGACAGACAGGCAACACCTTGGCGGCCTGTTCAAAAAACTGCGCCCTTAAGAGAGATTGAAAGACACTTGCCGTGATCTTCGCCGGCAGCGCCAGCGCTTGATCGCCGGCATCCAGACGCTGGATATACTCGGCCAACTGCTCGGCTTCATCCCGGCGGACAAACCACTGGGCCAAACGCTCCCGAATATCCGCCAAAAGCGGCGCATTCTGGTCGTCGGCAGCTTTTTGCTCGGCAAGCTCCAGCAATTCACGAACCAAAGACCCGTGCGTACCGGCCCTGTCCAACGTATCGGCCCATTGCCAAACCACTTGCGCCTCAGCCCGCCGGCATATTGCTCGAAACGCCTCCGTGGCCGATTCGGCATGGCTGTTGGCCGCCAGAGAGTCCGCCAGCCACTCCAAATCCTCAGGTTCCCCGGCCTCGCGGGCCGTCTCAATCACAACCTGCCGGAGAGTCGCGCTGTTGCTGCGCACCAGCTCATGCTCACGAAACAGCCGCAGAGCCCGGCCTTTATCCAGATGTGACAACCCACGTGCCGCCGCCAGACGCACCGGCGGATTGTCCGAAACCCCGATCGCCTCCTCAAAATACGGGCGATACAACTCCGCGGCACGCTCCCGCTGAGCGCCGCCAGCGCTCAAGCGAGCCATCATCCCCAGGATATCACCCCGAAGGGCAGAGTTGCGTTCAACCGAAACCGCATAACGTCCAGCGAGAAGCTCAAGGTAATAACTCGCCTGCCCATCCGGCAGACCGCCCAACTCAAGCAGTTTGCGAACGATCTCGGCGCCTTTCTTGGCCGTTTCAACATCATCGGATTCCAGATAACCCTCAGCAATTTCAAGCGTCTCGAGCTTGACCGCCTCGGGCAACTCAATGGTAGATCCGGGGGAAAACGCAAAAAAACACGCCTCGCCCAAGGCCTCAAACATCGCCAGCGCCACCTCGGTGTCAGTCTCTGCCCGCCACCGCTCCAGCAGCTTTTCAGCCGGATTCAAGGCGCTCATCATATTCAGCACCCGCGCCGTCTTGAGCCGAATCCGCCGCGACTCATCAGACAACAGGGCCAACAGCTTCTCGCGCATCGCCGACTGGCCGTTAGACGGGTAGCGATCTATCTTATCCAGCGCCCACAAGCGAACCGGCTCCAGCTCGGAACCAAGCCGATCCAAAATCAACGCCGTTCGCGACGCCTCATCGGCGCCGTCATACTGCCTGTCCAGTGCCCCCAGATACAATTGTTGCCAGCGATCGCGCTCGGCCTGCATCTGCCGAAGCTTCAATTCCTGACGTAACAGCCGCTCACGCCGAAGTTCATCTGGGCTTTTCTGTCGCAAATCATTGAAAATTTGCCGCCACGCCTCCGCAGTGGTTCCGGCCGGAATGCCGAAAACCTCCTGCAAGGCCTTTTGTGCCGCCTGTGCCGCAGCCGCTCGATCCGACTCGTCCGCCAAGCGAATCAACAGGCTCAGTGCTTCAGGCTCCGGGCGAATCTGCAAGGCATAAATCACATTCTGACCGGCACGCTGATCCAGCGAGGGGTCCTGCGCCAAGGAATAAAATTGATCGCTGACAACATCAAATTCGAATACGAGCATCGCCTCGGCCGCAGCGCGGGCCAATGGCTTTTCGCTGCCTGTCAGAACTTCGAGCATCGGCGGCAGGAACATATCCGGCGATTCGATAGTCATTTCGCCGGAACGGGTCTTGAAAAGTGCTGTGCAGACCGCGCGCACCGCAGCGGGATTATCGGACAGGCGTAAGGATGAAATGAGAAGTTCACGACTGGCCGCGTCGCTATTTAGCAGCAGCCCCAACGCCGCATCCACACGAATCTCTTCTGTACTGCCCTGAAGCAGGGCCTCGCGGTAAATCCGCAATTGACGTGCGGAATCATCTTCGCCGGCCGATACATCATTGCCCCCCGTTTCCGCCGCCGCGGATACCAGCGACAAAATCAAAAGCCCGGAAAGCAACTGTATCAATAATCGGCGTTGCAGCACTGTCAATCCCTTGGATGGTGAACGGTTCACAACTCTATGTTAATCATCGACCAAATCAATATCATACTATCACAAAAAACCCTCGTCGTCAAAGGTCGGCATAGAAGAAATCAGCAACTTCCATGCCGAAAAGCAAAGAAAGCCCTATATTCTAGTATATACCCCCAAATAGGCATGGCGGTTCGCAGTTTGCCCACTGGATTATTTGTGCAGTGGGCAAAATTCCATCAACGGCCCAGCAAATTCAGCGGCAAACGCAAAAGAGGCACTGAAATGGTCTGGATATCCGGTTCGGGAAGCGTTCCGCGAATCTCGATCTTCCACAAAGCCGACCCCAACCCGCGAAGCAGGGAATCCAAAAACACAGGCTCAAGACCTGACAGCCCGCCCATCGCAACCAGATCCATATCAATTTCATTGCTTTGCAGATCCATCCACCCGTCCCCATGAAACACAAACGGCCTGCCCACGATGCGAACACGATCCATAAAGACTTCATCCCCGTCAATAAAAGCCTGCAGCTGCAACCGATCAAACGCATACTCCTGTGGTTCACGAAATTGGATTGCCGTGAGCATTTTGCCGAGAAGCGTTTGCTGGCCCAGCCGCATCTGTGAAACCGTCGCCTCCAGTTGACCCCGCTTGCTGTCGGACTGCCCGAGATGCCCGCGCAGCGTCAACGTACCCTGCACCTGTCCCCGCTGATTGTGCTCATCTGACTCTGAATCTGAAGCGTGATTGGTGACGATTCGATCCACTTCAATTCCGTCAAAAACAAGATCAATGGTATAGGGTAAAATTCCGCTCTGGTCTTGCGCCGCCAGTGACGCTGATCCGGTCGCCGACCCGTGACCCACAACCGCCCGTAAATCCTCACTGTCAAGAATACCGTCGTTGGGATCATACACGAGCCGGCCGGTCAGACGGTCGATATCCCGGCCGCGCAGACGAAACCCTTCGGCCTGATAATCTGCCTCAATTAACGGCGCATGTTTATCCGGATTCATACCCACGCGGCCCTCAATGACGCCGCCGAGATGTTCAAAAAGATCCGTACTGCCGCTATTGATACTCTTCAGTTCCAGTTGCCCGACCGCCTGCATCCGGTCGAGCCTGTGATCATTGAACATCAGCTCAGCCGTTGCAATCGTCGCCTCCACCTGTCCGGTCGGTTCGATTTGCTCATAGATATCCTGTATCCGCCGAGGCAATACAGACGCCAGCGATTCGGTCAACTCAATCGCCTTGACCTGAAAATCCTCCAGTCGAATCGACTCCGATTCCAGGTGCAGTTTGCCCGTCGCAACGCCCAACGCATGCCCGTCCAAAACCACCGGGTTGGATCGACAAACCACCGCAATCTCCGTCGCTGCGCATCCCTGTGCCGGCATATTTCGGCTCCACCTGCCCGAGACATCCACCTCCCCGCCCAGTCGAACCGCCGTCGGCATCTGGGGCAGTTGTCCCTCGAGGGCCTGCCAAAACGTCTCGTCCAGATCAATCGCCTCGCCCTGAATATCCAAACACAGCCCCGGTTCGTTCGGATCCTCACCCAAAGCCGTTATGTCTCCCGATAGCGACACCAAACCCCGACCTTGCCGGCCGATCAGGTTATGAATCTCAATCTGTCCCGGCCTCGCCTCGGCCGCAATCCGGGTATCCGCCAGCGGCACAGCAAAGCCCGCGTGGACCAGCCGATCGGCGGCAATATCCAGCGCTGCCCGGTAATCAAAC
>PXAQ01000199.1 GCA_003567095.1 Phycisphaerae bacterium | reverse complement strand
TGGTTTGCAGCAGGCGGCTGAATCCCTGCAGGGCCAGGAAATGCGGCTGCACGGGAATGAGCACTTCCGTCACCGCCGACAGCGCGTTGAGGGTCAGCAGTCCCAGCGACGGCGGACAGTCCATCATCACATAGTCATAGTGGCCGCGCACCGGCTCAAGGGCGTTGTGCAGAATGGTTTCGCGTCCCACCTCATCGAGCAGCTCGCTTTCGGCGCCGACGAGGTTGATGCTGGCGGCCAGAACCTGGAGATTTTCCCGAACCGGGATTGCCGCTGAGGCAATATCCGACGAGCCGGTCAGCACCTCGTAGATGCCCGGCCTGTCCGGGTCGCTGTCGGCGCCCAAGTGAATGGTCAGGTGGGCCTGCGGGTCCAGATCGATGACAAGGATGCGCTGTCCTTTCAGTGCCAGCGCGGCGGCGACATTGGCCACTGTCGTGGTCTTGCCGACTCCGCCTTTCTGATTGAGTACCGCCAGGGTTCGCACGGATTCAGAGCACCTCCTCGGAAACCGTTGGGGTTTCGCTTTGATTGAGCGTTTTTACAACTGCATCCAGGACACCGTTGACGAATCGCGGGGCCTGCTCGGAGCTGTATTTTTTAGCGATTTCAATGGCCTCATTGAGCACGACTTTGTCCGGTATATCGGGACAGTGGCGGATCTGATAAACCGACAGTCGCAGGATGGCCCGATCCACCTGGGACAAGCGCGCCAGTTTCCAGCGTGTCGCGGCCCGCAAAATGATGGCGTCGGACTCGTTGACGCAGTGCCAGGCGCCGTCGGTCCACCGCTCGGCCAGGCCAAGCGTCAGGTCGTCGTCGGTCCGCTCGCGGAAAAACTGCCGGAGCATGCCCTTGACGTCGTCGCCCTGGACGTCCAGTTGGCACAGCGCCTGCATCGCCAGCTCGCGCGCCTCTGTTCTGCGATCCGGTGTCACGTCAAAATCCTGTGTCTTAACGGTTGTCATCCATACGTGTCACAATCCAACGGCCGCTGGGCCTACAGTTTGCCCATCAGGTCGGCCATCTCAATGGCGGCCAATGCCGCATTGGCCCCGGCATTGCCCTGTTTGGTGCCGGCCCGCTCGATGGCCTGCTCAATGGTATCGCAGGTCAGCACGCCGAAAATCGTCGGCACGCCCGTGTCGTAGTTGATTGTTCCCACGCCGCGGGAGACCTGCTGACAGACGTAATCGTAATGGCCGGTCTGGCCTCGAATCACCGCTCCCAGGCACAGAATCGCGGCATACTGGCCGCTGTCGGCCAGCTTTTTGGCCGCGGTGGTGATTTCGATGGTTCCCGGCACCCAGATCACGGTCAGCTGCTCGTCCGTGGCGCCGTGTCGGGTCAGGCAGTCCACCGCGCCGCCGAGCAGCTTGGAGGTAATAAATTCGTTAAAACGGCTTACCACGATGGCATACCGGTGGGGCCCGGCGGTTAGATGGCCTTTAATTTCCTGAATCATCAAATATCTCTCCTGTCCGATTTCGAAACGGGTTAATATCTCTATTATGAACGATTTATGGGACGCTGTCGAGGCCTTGCCCGCAAAAACGCAAGCGCGCTGCCGCACGAAAAGCCCGCCGGCACCTTCTAAAGTACCTGATTATAGGGGGTTACCAACTGGGATTCCAGAGAATTCTTTGCAAAAATAAAAGGGCCCCGGCAGGGGGATTGCTGCGAAAGTGCGGCGGATGGATGGTCGATATGAAAGCGGTTCTGGCCCATAAAAGAGCGGGCTTAATGATTATGCGAGGACAATTGAACGATGGACAATCTGTTTGACGCTGAAAACGATGGCGCCCATGCGTGGGAACGGGCCGAGATCCTGGCCGATGATGCCGCCGAGCTCTATGAAAACGGGCAGATGGCCGAGGCGATGGAAAAGCTGACCGAGGCCATCGAGGACGGGGCTGAGAACGGCGCATGGGTATTCAATATGGGCCTGACGATGGACGGGCTGGAACGCTACGACGAGGCGATCGGGTGGTATGAAAAAGCGCGGCAGCTTCTGGGCGATGACGTCGAAGTGATGAACTGCCTGGGGGTGGATTTGACGCGGACGGGACGGTATGATCAGGCGCTTGCGACATTTGAGCAGATGCAGCAGGTCGAGCCTATGTTTGAACCGGGCTACTGCAATCGAATCATTACCTATACCGAGATGGAGCAGCACCAGAAGGCCGAGCAGATGTTCTACCTGGCCCAGCAGATTCGCAGCGATTGCCCATTGTGCTTTTACAATATCGGAAATTCACTGTTTTCGCGCGGCCTCTATGAGCGTGCGATCTGGTGTTGGGAAAAAACCGCCGAGCTGGATCCCGGCCATCCGCAGATACAGTTCCGCCTGGCGCAGGCCTATTGGGTCAGCGGCAGGGGGGGGATGGCCAAAGAAGCGTTTTTGCGGGAGATACGCAAAAAGCCGGCGGATTTGGATGTGCTGCTGGAGTTTGGCACCTTTCTGCTCGAAAGCGGCGATCTGGAGGCGGCCAAAGAAAAATTCAACCGGATACTGGAGTTTGACCCCGCGTTCGCTGCGGCGCGGTTTTACCTGGGGGAAGTCTATCGGCTGCGGGGGATGACGGAGGCGGCGATGCGCTGTTATCAACAGGCCTTGGACGGCGATGGGCACTTGGCCGGGCCGCGATACCGGCTGGCCGAGATCATGATCGAGCAGGGACTCGATGAGCGGGCCGCCGAATTGCTGACAGCCGAAGGCCGTCTGGAAGGGCTGGACATCGATGTGCTGTTGGGGATGGGGGCGATGTTTCTGCGGCTGGGACGTGCCGACGTGGCGGCGCATTGCGTTGTGCAGGCGCTGGAGACAGAACATCAGGACCCCCGGGCGTTTCGGGCAATGGGTATGGCCCTGGCGATGCGCGGCGAATACACCGGCGCCCGGCAATGCCTTGAACAGGCCCTGCGCCTGCATAATGACGACAGGATCACCCTCCTGTGCACGGCTTGGGTGTGCACGTGCCTGGGCGACTGGCAGGCGGCTGAACAATATGCCCTTCGGGGACAGCTATTAAGCGGGTCACATGAGCCGTATCACACGGTGGGCCGGCAAATTCGCAGGCAAACCTGTCTTGGCCGAGCGGCTGACGTTTGGCGACGTCTGAATCTAAAGCGTTAATGGCGTCAAAGCACAAACCGTGCACCGGCGACGTTGAGCAGCGCCTTATTTTTTTGCGCTCTTTCCGGGACCCCGGGCGGCCATTGCACAGGGCCTCATTTTCGAGATCACACCCAGCAGGATCGCCCCGGCCAGGATCAAATAAATCGACAGGTTTTGCGAGATGGTGCCGCCCTGATAGAGCATCCACCAGGCGTACTCAAAGGGATTGTCGTCGCGCAGCGCCTCCAGACCGAACCGCGTAACGCCGTAAGCGATCATCACCAGCCCCAGCACCATCCCCGGCCTTTTGACGCCGATGATCCGCCACAGCCCGTAGAATGCCCCGGCCAGGATAAACGCGTTTAAACTGGCATAAATCTGCGTCGGATGTACCGGCAGCGCGCGATAAGACCCTTCGGTGACCGCGGCTTTCTGCTCCGGCGTCAGCAGCGCTTTGGGCTTGAGTCCGGCGTAATGTTTATCCTCGGGCGAGGCCTCAATCCAGTTGCCCTCGTGATCCAGCCAGCCGAAGTACTCGCTGGGCAAGTCCAGGCGCGGCTCGTGGCGTGAGCGCGCCTCATCGGGGTAAATCTGGCTGAAATACGGCAGGCTCGCATACGGAAACTGCACCGCCCACGGGACATCGGCGGGCTTGCCGTAGCAGCAGCCGTTCATAAAACAGCCGATCCGCCCGAAGCCCAGCCCCACCATCAGCCCCACGGCCAGAATGTCAAAATACAGCCGCCCGTGAAGCTTTTTGACGCGAAAATAGAACAGCAGAAAAACGATAGCCGCGACCACACCGCCGAGAAACTCAAAGCCCGCCCCGGAAAAAATCAACCGCCCAAGCGGCTGCGAAGGGTCATAATGATGCGCCACATAAAAGACTTTGGCGCCGACAATCCCGGCAAACAGCGAATACAGCGCCGCGTTGATGATCCATTCGGGATGTTGCCCGGCCCGCCGGCTCATCCGGCGCATCAGCAGCGTCGCGGCCAAAAACCCGAGCACCATCATCGTGCCGTAGCTTTTGACGGAAACATCCAAAAAAGGAATATCAAAAAGTTCCGGGCGCATCGATTACTGCTCAATGAAATGAAAGTTGTTGTGATCATCACAGGCGATGATACGGGGTTTATGAGCGTCAAGCTCATCCGGCGTGTAGTATGCAAAATTCATAATAATCGCAATATCGCCGGGGCTGAACAGGCGCGCCGCGGCCCCGAGAATGACGATGTCTTTGCTGCCGGCCTCAGCGGGCACAACATACGTTTCGACTCGCTCGCCGTTGGTCACGTTGGCCACCAGCACCTCTTCGTACGTCCGGATACCGGCCGCCTCGAGCAGCTCAACATCGATGCCAATGCTGCCGGGATAGTCAATTTTCGTCTGCGTGACTC
>PXAQ01000134.1 GCA_003567095.1 Phycisphaerae bacterium | reverse complement strand
TGTTGGGCCTGGCGATTCCAAACCACCGGCCCTTGAGCCTCGATGCGTCCGGCGTCTGTCGGGCCGCCGAGCAGGATCGCATCCATCGCCTCATCGGTAAACAACTCCAGCACATCGGCGGTCAGATCATACCGCAGCAGGCCGCACTGCACCAGTGGCCGCATCGTTTCGGGGGTGTGCGGGTCTGCCTGCTCAATCCGCAGCGGCATGCCCGTCATCTCAATCGCCAGCGACATCGAGGCCGGATCAATCGTATCGGGCGCCATCGGCTGAAGGATGATGCCCCCGTCGCAAGTGATAACCACATCACGGCTGCTGTCGCGCTCGGTTTGCTGCTCGGTCGGCGGCTGAGGGGCCGGGACATCGTCAATCGCCTCAGGCAAATCTGTGTGCTGCCCGTCAGGTGATGGCGCATCGCCTGCCGGAGGCGATGGGGCGCCGGTCTGCTGCGATCCGAATAGAATGTTTTGAATGTTGACCCGGTCGGCACCGGCAATGACCATCTGATCGCCGTAGCGAATCTCAACATTCTCCTCAAGGAGGCACTGATAGGGACGCGCCCGATCTGAAGAGTCCGCAACAATATCGGTACCGGCGGTCGGGTCTGCCTGCTGCGCCTCAGCGGCGCCCCTGTCGGCAGAAGAAGCCAGCGCCGGCGACCGGTCGGCAGCGGCAAAATCTTTGAGCCGAAGCGACACCAAGTCCAGAATCTGCAGGTATTCGACCTGCCCGTCCTGGGCATTGACCATCAGCAGTAACCCGTGTCCGAAAAGATCCACCTGATCGGAGGTCAGCCGCACCGGCCCGCCGGTGGAAAATTCCGTCCGCTCACTGCTGAACATTAAATCATCCAGCGTTAATGTGGCCTCGGCAACATCGGTATCGGGATCGGGACGGATCTGAATCGTGACATTGCCCTCCAGCCGTCCGTCCTGCGGCACGACGGTTGTACCGGTGCGTTCGATCTGGAACAGCCCGCTGTCGGCATCCATGCGGTACTGGTATGACGGTTCGTAGACGATGATATAGGGCTTTTCCACGTGCCAGCGGGCTGCGGGAGTGCCCGGATTCATCAGCCGCGAGAAGCCGAAAATCCGCTGCACCTGCCGTGTCTCAGGGTCGCGCGTAACGTAATACGACTGTTCGGCGCCGTGAATGATGGTCTGGCCGCCGGGCTGCTGCTGAGCGGCAGGCCGGGGCATGCGCATTTCGTCGGCGGTTTCTGTCGGGGGCTCAAAGGTGGCTGTGCCGCTGAACTGCAGGTATCCCCAATAGCCCAGAACGGCAATCCCCAGCCCTGTCAGAATGATCAGTATCTTTCGCTTCATCTTCTTACATGCTGTTTAGACCCGGTAACGCTCCATCAGAGGTTGCCAGGCGTCGGCTTTTTTGAGGATGTATTCGATGGTCTGGCCAACCGCGCCGTCGCCGCCGCGCCGCGTGGTGATCCAGTCGGCGTAATGCTTGAGCTCGTCGTCGGCATTGGCAGAGGCCACACCGAATGCAGCGCGCCGCACCAGTGGAATATCCATCAGATCATCGCCGACATAGGCCACCTGCCGGGGCGTCAGGTTCAGCTCCTCGAGCAGCGCTTCAAAGACCGGCAATTTGCGGGTGCAGCCCTGATAGACATGCTGAATTTCCAGTTGTCGGGCGCGAATCGCGGTCGGCCGGCTTTCGCGGCCGCTGATGATCGCGCCGAGGCGGCCGCTGCGGTGCCACATTCGGATGCGATGGCCGTCGTAGACGCTGAACTGTTTGCTCTCGCTGCCGTCGGCGTGCACGATGATGCCGCCGTCGGTCAGTACGCCGTCGACATCCATAATCAGCAGTTGAATCTGTTTGAAATCAATTGTGTTTGTCATGGTCTTTACGGTGGATCGCTTATGACAAGCAATCGGCCCGTCCTGGTTACGGTCTCTGTCAGCCAATAATTTTTATGGCCACAATATCCTGTACGTCGATCAGCCCAACAGGGCGATCATCGGCGTCCACGACCGGCAGTTCATCAATCCGGTACTTGTGAAAGATCGCCATCGCCTCAGCCGCCAGGGTATCGGGGCGCACGCGTTTGCAGTTGGGCGTCATGATCTGCCCTGTCGTTAGCGCCAGCAGGTCCGGGCCTTCGGTTCCGATAGCGCGTCTTAGATCGCCGTCTGTGATAATGCCGGTCAGGCGCCCCTGGCCGTCGACAATCATCACGGCCCCGCGGCGTTTGAGCGTGGCGGTGCGGGCCAGCATGCTCTGGACCGTATCGGTCTGGGCCGCCAGGGGCAGCGGCTCATCGGGCTTGAACCACATCGTCTGGCCGACTGTCATCAGCTTGGCCCCCAGCGCGCCGGCCGGGTGAAATCGGGCGTAGTCTTCGGCACTGAACTGCCGTGCCTTCATCACCGTCAGCGCCAGCGCATCGCCCAGGGCCAGCATACAGGTCGTCGAGACGCTCGGGGCCACGCCCAGCGGACAGGCCTCGATGAGCGTGCCCATTGCGAGCACCACATCGCTGTGCTGGGCCAGCCGCGACTGGTCATCGCCCACGATGGAGATGAGGCAGATTTGACGCTGTTTGAGCGGTTCGATCAGCCTCAGGATCTCTTCGCTTTCGCCGCTGTGGCTCAGCGCGACCACCACATCATCGTTGCCAATGCGTCCCAAGTCGCCGTGAACCGCCTCGGCCGGATGCAGGAAATGACTGCCCGTGCCGGTCGAGGCCAGCGTCGAGCTGATCTTGTTGCCGATGATGCCCGCCTTGCCGATCCCGGTGATAATCACCGATCCGCGGCAGGCCAGAAAAAGCTGCGCCGCCCTGGCAAACGCCGGCTGGCGCACCAGCGGCAGCAGTGAACTGACCGCGTCGGCCTCGGCGGAAATGACCTTCTCGGCATACGAAAGATCGATGCTGTAATCGTTCCGATCGGCCGGCAGGTTCTGTTCTTGAGTCATAGGTTTCATCATTACGTTCCTTAACCAAACTTAACCTTGCTGCCGCGCTCATCAAAGCACTGAAATTGAATCGGCTCGGTGTTGCTGCTCAGCAAGTCCGGAATCACCACAATCTGTTTATCCTGCTCGGACTCAAACCGGGCCAGGGCCTGGCGTTTGTTGTTTTGAAGGAACAGGGCGACCTCTTTGGGTGCGGTGATCTCGACTTGTTTGATGTCCTTGCGATTGCTCGCCACGTGAAGCTGCCGCAGCACCTCAATAGCCTGCGACTCAAAACTTTTAACCATCCCCGAACCCTTGCAATGCGGACATGTCTGATACGTGCTGGACTGTAGCGATGGGCGCATCCGCTGCCGCGTCAGCTCAATCAGTCCAAAGGCGCTCATTTTGAGGGCTCGCGACCGTGCGCGATCGGACCGCAGCGCTTCGCGGAAGGCTTTTTCCACGTCACGCTTGTTTTTGTTGTCGCGCATATCAATAAAGTCGCAGATAATCAAACCGCCCAGGTCCCGCAGTTTAAGCTGGCGGACGATTTCACGGGCAGCCTCGAGATTGATTTTCAATGCCGTCTGTTCGGCGCTGCTGGGCTTGCGGTAGCGGCCGCTGTTGACGTCAATGGCCACCAGCGCTTCGGTCTGTTCAATCACCAGTGAGCCGCCGCTTTTCAACTCCACATGGCTGGACTGAATCTTTTCAATTTCTGTTTCAATATTGTAGCGGTGAAACAGCGGGGCCTTGCCATCGTAAAAATTGACACGCCGTTTAAGCCGCGGCTGCACGATCGACAAAAAGTCGCGAATTTTTTTGGTTATGTTCTCGCTGTCACAGTGTATCTTGTTGATTGAACTGTCGAAGATGTCCCGCACGGTGCGGATGGACAGGTCGGATTCCTGGTACAGCTCGGCCGGGGCTTTCTCCTTGTCCACGCGCTTGTTGATCACGCTCCACAGACGATTGAGATACCCGACATCATTTTGCAGCTCACGTTTGTTGGCTGTCTGCGCCGCCGTGCGGACGATCAGGCCTGACTGACGCGGCAGATTCAACCCGTCCAGCGTCTCGCGCAATTTCTTGCGCTCGGCCTCGTCCTCAATTTTCTGCGAGACGCCCTGGCCGGTCATCCACGGCATCAGGACCATATACTTGCCGGGCAGCGAGACATACGTGGTCAGTGTCGGTCCCTTGGTGTTGATGCCCTCTTTGGTCACCTGAACGACGATGTCCTGACCTTTATTGAGACAGCGCTGAATGGGGGGGCGCTGACTGAGTGACTTGCGCCGTCCGATGGGCTCGTTCTCGTCGGATTTGCCGCCAAAATAGCGCGGATGCAAATCGCTGATGTGCAGAAAGCCGTTTTTCGCTCCGCCCCAGTCAATAAAGGCCGCCTGAATGGCCGACTCGACATTCACCACGCGGCCTTTGTAGATGTTGCCCACATGGCTGACCAGCGCCGAGCGTTCGGTGTACAGCTCCTCCAGTGATCCGTCCTCGGTCACCGCCACACGGCATTCTTCCTCCGTGACATTAATTAACATTTCTCGTGTCATGATAAAGTGTTTTGTCCTTTCCAGAATTTTGTCTCTGAGACCCAGCGCAC
>PXAQ01000278.1 GCA_003567095.1 Phycisphaerae bacterium | reverse complement strand
TGCAAGTTTCACCCGCGCTGTCCCGTCGGAAAAGACGACCGGCGCTGCCAAACCGAAGAGCCGCCACTCAAAGAGGTCGCCCCCGGCCGGTGCGCGGCCTGTTGGTACGCCAAAGGGTATGAGTGATGTGAAATGTTAAATGTTAAATGTCAAATGTAAGACGATGACCCATATCATTTAACATTTTACTTTTCACATTTAACATTAAAAAGAAACATCTGCTCCTGTTTTTAAATGAGATGCAATGACGAATAACAATCACTATCTTGTTGAAGTTGACGACCTGAAGACATGGTTTCCCATTCGGGCGGGGGTGCTCAAACGCACCGTCGGCCATGTCAAGGCCGTTGACGGTGTGAGCTTTGGCATTCGCTCCGGCAAAACGCTTGGCCTGGTCGGCGAAAGCGGCTGCGGCAAGACCACGGTCGGCCGGACGCTGATGCGGCTGATTGAGCCGGCAGGGGGGCGGTTTGTCTTTGACGGTGAGGATGTCTTTGCCGCCGACGCCAAACGGGTCAAAGGCCTGCGGCGTGATATGCAGATGATGTTTCAGGATCCGTATGGCTCGCTCAATCCGCGTATGAACATCGAGCAGATTGTCAGCGAGCCGCTGCTGGTCCATCGCCTGGCCGATCGCGCCGGACGCCGCGAAAAGGCCGCCGAGCTGCTGGAGAAAGTCGGGCTCTCGGCCGAGCACCTGAACCGCTATCCGCACGAGTTTTCCGGCGGCCAGCGGCAGCGCATCGGCATTGCCCGCGCCCTGGCTCTGGAGCCGAAACTGCTCATTTGCGATGAACCGGTCAGCGCGCTGGATGTGTCGATTCAGTCGCAGATCGTCAATCTGCTTCAGGATCTGCAGCGGCAGATGGGGCTGACGTATCTGTTTATCGCCCACGACCTGGCGGTGGTCGAGCATATCAGCGAGGATGTGGCGGTGATGTATCTGGGCCGCATCGTGGAATTTGCCAACCGGGACGCCCTGTATGCCGACCCGCGTCATCCCTATACGCAGGCCCTGCTCAGCGCGATCCCGGAACCGACACCGGTCAAGACCAAGCAGCGCGTGGTGCTGGGCGGCGAGGTTCCCAGCCCGTCCAATCCACCATCGGGCTGTCCGTTCCATCCGCGCTGCCCGCTGGCCGAGGACCGCTGCCGCCAAGAGCTGCAGACACTTGAGGCCAAAGACCCTGACGGCCGGCACCTGGCGGCCTGCTGGAAAGCGAAAACCGGGTAACGGGAGGCAAACGCAACGCCGATCGGAGCATTTGGCTCACGACGACTTTTGAACTTGACTTTTGTGGCATAATAGGCTACACTATCTTTTATTTCAGGAAAGGGGTTGACTATGCATTTGGATACGCAGTTTTCGATTTTTATGGTCAATAAACCCGGCGTTCTGTCGCAGATTCTCACGGCCATGGCCGAGGCCAAAATCAACATTGTCGCGATGACAATGATGGATTCGATGGAACACGGCGTGATGCGCCTGGTCGGCAGCGCATCGTCGCGGATACGGGACGTGCTTAACCGGCTAAATCTCCAGTTCAGCGAGACCGAGGTGCTGTGCGTCAACCTGCCCAACAAGGCCGGGGCTTTCGCCGATGTCACCGAGAAACTTGCCAAGGCACATATCAACATCGCCTATGCCTATTGCACCGCCGGAGCCCGCGGCGGACGCACCACCGGCATCCTCAAAGTCGCCGATGTCAAAAAAGCGATGAAAATCCTCCAGGGACACGCCCCCATCGCCAAAACCAAAACCGACAACAACGTCCGACGCTCCCCGGCAGGACGAAAATAACTTTTCGACGGGCTGTGGAGTGATGGGCTAAAGCCCATCCTACGGGTCGCGCCGCCGTGCTTCTGTTGTGTTCCCCCTCCTTTTGAAGGAGGGGACGTCCTGCGCCAGCAGGACAGGGGTGGTTGCGTCACCCTGTGCCTCTTGGTCGTTTGTTATCTGCAGCCTGGGCCGGTTTGCTATTCGACGGTGACGCTTTTGGCCAGGTTGCGGGGTTTATCGACGTCGTGGCCGCGGAGGACGGCGGCGTGGTAGGCCAGGATTTGCAGCGGCACGACCGTCAGCATCGGCTGGAAGTAGTCGCACGTATCGGGCACATAGATGATGTGATCGGCATAGGGGCGGATGTGCTCGTCGCCTTCGGTGGCCACGACGATGGTGCGGCCGCCGCGGGCGCGGACTTCTTCGATGTTGCCGATGATCTTGTCGTACTGGGCGCAGCGTGTGGCGACAAAGACCGCCGGCATTCCGTCGGTAATCAGGGCAATCGGGCCGTGCTTCATCTCCGCAGCCGGCAATCCCTCGGCGTGGATGTAGCTGATCTCCTTGAGCTTCAGCGCCCCTTCCAGCGCGACAGGGTAGTTAAAGCCGCGTCCGAGGAAGAGCCAGTTTTCCTTGTCCACGTTGGCCGCGGCGATGGCGCGAATGACGTCGGATTGGGTCAGGATTTTCTTGATTTTTTCGGGGATGGCGACCAGTTCCTTGAGCAGTCCGTCGGCGACATCGTTGCTCAGGTGGCGTCGTCGGCCCAGTTCGATGGCCAGCATCGACATCACCGCGACCTGTGCGGTAAAGGCCTTGGTGCTGGCGACACCGATTTCCGGCCCGACCCGCAGATAGACCCCGGCGTCGGTCATTCGGGCGATGGTTGAGCCGACGACATTGACCGCGCCCAGCACGATCGCGCCGCGTTCTTTGGCCTGCTCGACCGCGGCCAGCGTATCGGCTGTTTCGCCGGATTGGCTGATCGCGATGACAATCGTGCCTTCTTCGAGAATCGGGTTGCGATAGCGAAACTCACTGGCGTACTCGACCTCGGCCGGGATGCGTGCCAACTGCTCAAACAAAAACTCGCCGACCAGCCCGGCGTGCCAGGCCGTGCCGCAGGCGGTCAGGATGATGCGTTTGGTGCGTACCAGTTCGCGCAGCAGCGTTTGGATGCCGCCGAGCACCACCCGTCCGTTTTTCAGATCGATCCGCCCGCCCAGGCACGTCTCAAGCGAGGCGGGCTGCTCGGCGATTTCCTTTTGCATATAATGCGAGAACCCCTCCAGCTCGATTTGATCCAGCGAGATCTCAATCTCTTTCAATTCCGCATCGACCGTTTCGTTATTCAGCGTCTTAGTGGAAAAGCTGTCAGCGCAGATGATCGCCATCTCCCCATCGGCCAGGTAGACCGCCTGGCTGGTGTGTTCGATAATCGCCGCTGCATCCGAGGCGATGACAAACTCATTGTCTCCGACGCCCAGGATCAGCGGGCTTCCCTTCTTGACCCCGATCAGCGTCTCCGGGCAATCCTTGCATAAGATCGCCAGTCCGAACGTGCCGACAATCTCATTAATCGCTTGCTGGACGGCCCACTCAAAACGGTTGCAGTGTGAAGGACAGCTCCGCCCGTCCAGCGACCGTTTCTTGTCGTAAAAATAGCCGATCAGGTTGGCCGCGACCTCGGTATCGGTTTCGCTCTGGAAGGTGCAGCCTTCTTTGGTGAGCCACTTTTTCAGCGTCGCGTAGTTTTCGATGATGCCGTTATGCACCAGCGCAATCTTGCCGGTATAGTCGATATGGGGATGGGCGTTGGCCGTGCTGGGCCGGCCGTGCGTAGCCCAGCGTGTGTGCCCGATGCCCAGCGAGGCCTTTGAGGCCGGCGCCGGCAAGATTGTATCAAGGTTCGCGATACGTCCCGTCGTCTTATGAAGATCGAACGCCCCGTCGGCCAGCAGGGCAACGCCGGCCGAGTCATACCCCCGATACTCCAGCCGCTTGAGGCCCTCGATCAAAATCGGCTGAGCGGCCTTTCGACCGAAATACGCCACTATTCCGCACATAATTAAGTCCTTGTCAGATGACAGTTTATCTCATACAGCACTGACGCTGTGTCTAGTATCGTCGAAATAACACGACGTGTAAAGAAAAAAGCTATTACAAAAACAAGTTAAATGATTAGATAAATTAATAATAATGCGACGGCTCGATTGTTTACGGTCGTGCCTGCGGCGAAAATGTCCATGGACATTCATTTTCGTCCCGCGGCATCACGATGAAGCTGTCAACGATAAACAACAATCCACGTATTTATCAGCGAGATTTGGCTTGCAGGGGGGGCCGGCGGGGTGTTATAATGCCGTTATTGTCGCGGAATGGCCGCGGCGGCTTATGAATATTTTCAATAAAGTGGGAGATACCTATGTTTGAGACACTGGATAAACTGATGATGGCCGGGATGGGAGCAATGTCAATGAGCAAAGAAAAGGCCGAGAAGATTTTTGACGAGGCGGTCCAGAAGGGCAAGGCCGATAAAGCCCAGAAGAGCGGGTTTGTCAAAGAAATGCTCGACAGCGCCGAAAAGGCACGGGCCGACCTGGAAAAGCTGGTTTCCGATCAGATTAACAAGACGCTCAAAGAGATGCCGCTGGCGACAAAAGAAGATATCCAGCGCCTCGAACAAAAAATTGACCAGCTCCTGGCTCGGTAAGACGCCATGGCCGGTCTTTTTTCTGGCATTCGCCGAACATTTGCGCACCTGAAACGCTACCGCCACATCATGGCCGTGCTGATGAAGTACGGCTTTGAGGA
>PXAQ01000127.1 GCA_003567095.1 Phycisphaerae bacterium | reverse complement strand
TGGCGCGGGCGTATATGGCGTATGGGCGATACGACCAGGCCCGTCCGCTCGCTGAGCAAGCGGCGATGAAAGCGGTTTTCCGTGATGCTGACATCGGCGAGCAGGCGATGTGCCTGATTGACCTGGCAACGGTGTACAGCTATAAGAATATGCTCGAAGATGCCGCGGCAATGTTTGAGCAGGGACTTGCACTGCAAAAAGAAGCGATCGGCCGACAGCATCCTTACACCGCGCATACCCTGCGGATGCTCAGTGATGTGTATCGGCGGCAGAACAAGCTTGATGCGGCCGAGGATACGCTGGGTGAGGCGTTTTCGGTAATGCTGGCACATACAAAAATCCAAAGCCGGGAAATGACGCCCTTTTTGATTGCCGCGGCGCAGCTTGCCTATTCGGCCGGGCGCTTTGAACACGCCCTGAAAACCTATCGGACTTCCGAGCAAATGGCCCTTGTCAGCTACGGGCCCGACCATTTATACACTGCACAGGTCATGCAGGGCACTGCACAGGCCGCGATGGCCTGCGGCGACCTGGACGCGGCGCGCGATCAGATGGCCTACTCCTTGCAGCTTCAGGAGCGGTTTTTCGGTCGGGACTCGGCGATGCTGATTGACGGGTGGCTCACGCAGGCCAGAATTGAACGGGCCGACGGCGCGCCCGACAAGTCAGAGGTGTATCTGCAAAAGGCCATCGCCGCCGCGCAGCTCGGCCGCAACGTGGTAACGCTGGCCCGCGTCTATGAACAGGTCAACGCCATTCGCCGCGATGCCGTCTATACAGCCCGGGCCGAATCACTCTAATCTGCCCAACCGCTACAGCAGCAGACTCGAAAAAGACCGTTTTGCAGACCAGTCGTGTGGTTTTACCGTTTTCGCTTGCGCAGCAATACCCCGCCAAGTCCCAACAGCACCAGCGTCGCCGGCTCAGGGATGTAGGAAACTTTGAAATACGGGTGGTTGGCCGCATTGTCACTGCTGTTGAATACCGCAAAATTAAAGATATCCTCAGGAGCCAATGTCAGCATAAAGCTGGCGGTTTGGTCGGCCAGTGCACCGGCAAAATCCCAATCGACGAAATCCCCCAGAGTCCAGCGGATATAATCGTCGACATCCCCAGTGCCATAGGATTGTGAGATGCCGATAGCTTCCTTATTGCCGAGTAAAGTCAGGCTGTTGTCCCAGTTCAGGTCATTGTCCCACTGGTGATTCTTCACATCCCACAACTGAATTGAAGACACGTCCAAGTCGTAGATGTCAGAGAGGTAGATGCCAAACTCTGCACCTGTCAATATCGCGTTATCCGGCAAACTCGATAAATCGAATTGTAGGAAGATGCGATGGATGGAGCCTTCGATTGCAATGTTCGTGAGATTGTCCAAGTCTATTCCCGTACCTTCGGCCTCAAGCCGCAATGTCGCCAGATCGCTGTAGACAGCGGTCGGGCTGTCCTTGTTCACATAAAGATCGTACACCAGCGGCATGGTTTCCATCGCCCCGGCAGACAAGCAGCTAATCAACAGGACGACCGACAGTGAAAGATGTATTCGCTTTTTCATCATAATTCCCCTTATTGTTACGGTTTAAAATTTTTATTGACATTTATGTTTAAAGAGCTTCCGGCATCACTTGCGCCAGGATATAGGCGACGATGTTCGGATTGGCATCTTCACCGATCAGCGGCTGGCCGTATTTCTCGAGGGCAAACATCACCGGGTCATCGACCGGGGCCAGCAGTTCCGCATCCAGCACGGCCACATATTGCACAAACGCGTCGATGTACTCAGCGGCCAGGGCGTACTGCCTGTCCTGATCGCCCAACTGGGCAAAGGCGGTCACCACCGAGGCCGATACTTCCGGCGTAAATGGAACATCCGGCGGGGCCAGCGTATTGAAAATCTCATTCATCGCCGCCAGACGCATGCCGTCCCTGTCGCTAAGCGTAGTGGCAGCCGTTATCAGCCGCGCACAACTGTCGCACGGCTGAATGTTCGGGTTCATCGCCAGTGCGTTGCGCATTGACATCTGCAGGGTTTCCGGCGAAATGCCGATCTCAGCCGCGGCGGCCTGCATCTCGACCGGACAGCCCGACAGCTCCGGCACTTCCAAGACCGCCAGCGGGGCCGCTTCGGCGATCGGGTTTTCAAGCACCCAAGCCTCTCCATCAGAGACTATCTGCAGATTGTCCCGCCCGGCGCCGCGGCGAGTATAGTTTCCCTCGCCTAAGACCGCTTCTACAGCCGCCAAGTCCGGCAACCGCTGATTGTCCCCTTCTACCAGATATAACCACTCGGCCATACGTGACGCTGCTTCCAGGCGAAACTCACCGGTTAGAACGCCCGAATCAGGCATCGATACGGTATCATACGCATCAAGCACAACGGCGGCATCGCCGATCTCGCTGTTATTTACCACGCTGATGGTCGCGCCTTCGTTGATATGAACATCCCCGTCTGTACTGCCGATATAAATCGCCACATCGATCGGCACACCCGGATCCCGGTCATATCCGCCGATTACAGCATCTTGGTCAAGGAAGTTGACGCCTGGACGATCATCCACACCGGCGCCGTTCTGGCCGTTACCCTCCAGCGCAGCATAAGCGCCGGCGGCATACAGACCCGCACCGGACCCGAGAATCAAATCCTCTCGACTTTGCAGCACGATGGCCGCCTTGCCCAATGATTCACCGTCGTCGCTTTTAAAGGGCAGATCGGCGCCGCTGTTGTCCCTCAAGTCATTTGAATAGCCGCTGATTTGAATATTTAAGGCGGGTCCTTCACCGGTATGAATTCTTCCGATTTGAGAAATAACCGAAACGCCGCCTGCCTCTGCGGCCACATCACCGTCGAGCCGAATATCTTTTTCGGCATCGATATAGATACTTCCGGGATTTGTTTTATGGACGGACCCGGCCAGGTGCACACGCTCACTTGACGATGCAATATGCTGGTCGGCACTGCCGATAAGACTCAGTTGGCTGTCGATTGAAAGATCGTCCGCCGCGAGGATATTGGCGTTGGTAATTGTTTCATTGGCGGTGATGGTCATATCAGCCCAAGTCACTAAGTCGTTAAGGCTGATTACCCGATTGTCCGCTGACAGATTCATTGTGCCCTCTGAAGAGGCTCCTTGCATCATCACTAGATCTGTACCGGCGGCAACGTCGATTGTCCCCTCAGAGTACGCTTGGCCTTGAAGCTGAACCAGCGTCTTATGGGCGATAATCGTCATATCGCCGCCGCTGTTAAGATTTTCGGTAACGCGAACATGGTTTTCCGCATCGATCGTCATATCGCCGGTCGTGCTGAGCGGCTGCTGGATATCGATCCGCTGTGCGGCCATACGTATCGTATCCGCCTCGGTGCTGCCACTGCTGCGAAGCGCGATCTGCTGAGCGGCGCCGATTTCCAGTTCGGCAGCCTCAACCGTGCCTCTCTGCTCGACGTTGTAGTCCCCGGCGGCGTAGGCTAGATTGTGAACTCCCAGCGCCTGGGCGAAGGTATCCCCGGCGGCCAATACGACCCTGCCGATTTCGCTGCGGATTTCGCCGGTGGCTTCGTTGGCAATCCTGTAGTTAAATTCGCTGGTATTAGGCAGGTCGATTTCGACGACAATATTACTGTCGGACGCCAGATAAATCCTGTCTCCGGTGGCTAAAATGACCATATCGCCCGTGCCGACAATGGTGCCGCGATTAGTGATCTTGTGCGCCAGCAGTTCAACGCGGTCGGCACTGATTTCGGCGCCGGCAAGCAATTCAATTCTGCCTTTTGCGGTGCCGGTAGCGAATGCGAAGTTGTCATTTTCGGCCAGGAAATCGGCGTCCGACATCTCCAGCGCCAGCGTCGAGGCCGTAAAGCGTCCGGCGGTCACCTCGGCAGTCGGCCCGAAGACGATGCCGTGCTGGTTGATGACGATAATATGGCCCTGATTGCCTTGAAGCGTGCCGTCAAATTGCGTTTGCGCGCCGCTGAGAATACGGTTCAGAACCGCAAAGTCTGCGCCGCCGGCCCGTTGAAACTCCAGCAGCTCAGCGCTGGTCGTGTTGAAGTTGGACCAGTCAATCACACTTCGATTGGCAAGCACATCAACCGTCGTGGTGTTGCCCGACGTGCTGACATTGGCATGGGTACTGGATATCACGTCACCGCTGCTAATCGCCCAGACCGGCCCGCTAAACATCATAAAGGCCAGCAGGCAGGCCGCCGTTTTCCTGAGCCATTGTCGTGTTGTACTGTTTGTGAACTGTTTCATCTTATTATCCCCTCAAAATTTTAGTGTTTACCATCGAAACAAAAGTCCTGCATTGACCCGTCCTTTGCCCGAACGGGTGTTATCAGTAGCAACCAGCGGATAGCCGTAATAGACCGTTCCGGTAAAGTTGTCGCCCAGCTCCACAATCACTCCGCCGCCGAGCGAGGCCAGATCCTGACGGCGGTCGTCAGTCGGAAGAGGGCTCTCGATGCGCGCGTGGCCGTAATCGAAAAAGGCCAGCGGAGCAACCTTGCGCACAAACGGCCTGCCCTGCTGCGCTTGGGCGTCCTGGCCGTGCGCATCGACGCGCATTTTGCGAATCACATCGTATTCATACTGCGCCGAGGCCAGCACCCC
>PXAQ01000267.1 GCA_003567095.1 Phycisphaerae bacterium | reverse complement strand
CAACACAGTTATAAAATCGCAACCGGCCTGATCCTATTATGGCTGGCCGCTGCGGCTCTGTCAACCCCTGCAACTGAATTGCTGGAGGGTAACAGTTATACCTGGGGCATCCGCACCCCGGAAAGGCTGGCCCTTGAGCCCGGGCAGATCATCACAGAGGCGGTGTTGACGATCCATAACGTTGAGGCGGTGGGCAGTCGGCCCCTGGGATCGCGCAGCACATCCTGTCCAACCGAGAAGATACGGGTACATTTATTGGATAATCCACGACTTGGATTTTGGGCTTTAGAGGGACCTACCGGCTCTGCAAACCCCTTCACGCCGTACGGCGCGGCCCTGACCCCTGAGTATGAAAATGGAGACCTGACGTTTGATCTGAACAGGTCGGATGACCGAAACAGTTGGGCGTCCGGGATTTTCGGCGAACAGTTGCTGCTTACGCTGGCCGACGGGACAGGCAGTCCGATGTATCCGACGCTGCTTGAGTTTATCGATTATGCCGCGACGGGAGTCAGCGCCGGCTTTGGAATACATCTGGACAATGTGCGGTACCGCTATGACGATATTACGCTGACTTTGACGGTCCAATCCTATGAAGGTGACCGGCCCGCCGAGACCCTTGTCTTTCAAGTCGTCCACACCCTCGAGGTCACCGCTGTCAACGGAAGCGTAGAGATAACGCCGGATTTGACGACTTATATCGACGGTGCAACGGTGATACTGAAGGCCGTGCCCGATGGAAGATATGGATTCGGCGGCTGGTCGGGATGCATAGAAGGTTCAGACAACCCCAAAACAATTATCATGGACGGCGACAAATCCATTACAGCGCGTTTTCGCTAAAATAACGGTGTTGCGATAATTGAAACCGTAACGGGGAGAGATGGTATGAACGTAAAACATATCCTGTTAGGTGCAGGGTTTGTCGTCCTGTTTGTGGCGGCTTGCGCAGGGACCTACAGCGGCGGCCTGGGAACAAAGGCAGACCCCTACCAAATCAGATCCGCCCAGGACTGGGTAGAATTAACAAATACGCCGGCAGACTGGAATGCCTGGTTTGTGCTGATCGATGATATTGATTTGGCCGGCGTACCACTGATGCCCGTGGGCAACAGCGGTACGCGGTTTACCGGTCAGTTTGACGGCCGCGACAGGATCATCAAGAACCCCACCATCTTGCTGATGGCTGAGGATAACGTGGGACTTTTCGGTTTTGTTGGCGCTTTCGGGCAGATCAAGAACCTGAACATTGTCAATGCTGACATTCACGGCAACGAGGCTGTTGGCGGCCTGGTCGGACGCAATCACGGCATCATTCGCCGAAGCTCTGTCAGCGGGACTGTTCGCGGTGAAGACTGGGATACCGGCGGCCTGGTGGGCAGTAATATCTCCGGCGCCATAGATCAATGCTATGCCGCGGTAACGGTAACCAGTGCTGGGGACTATGCAGGCGGCTTGGCAGGCTTCAACCAGGGTGACGTTATCACCCATAGTTACGCATTGGGAGATGTCAGCGGACAAGGTTTTGTCGGCGGTTTTCTCGGCGGAAATAACGAGGGGCAGATTATCGACTGCTACTCGACCGGCATGACGTCGGGGACTTCCAATGTCGGCGGGTTTGCCGGAATTAACTTTGAGGACAGCATAATTATAGGGTGTTTCTGGGATACGGACACATCCGGCATAACCATCAGCGACGGCAATGCACAGGGCAGAACGACCGAGCAGATGCAGACGCAGGAACTGTATGTCGAAGCAGGCTGGGATTTTGACAATGTCTGGTCGATCTGCGAGGGGATAGGGTATCCGCGATTGCAGTGGCAGATTCCCGAGACGGATTTTGTCTGCCCGGCCGGGACGGGGATGGAGGATCTGGCGGCCTTTAGCCGATGCTGGCTGGCGGTCATTCAACCGGTGGGCGATTTGACCGGGGACGGGACCGTCGGCTATGCAGATTTTGCGATTCTAAGCCGGTTCTGGCAGGACAGCGACTGCGGCCGTTACGGCGCTGATCTCAGCGGCGACGGGAAAATCGGCATCGAGGACCTGTGGATATTCAGCGATCATTGGCTGCACACCGGCGTACTGGAATGCCGCTTTGCCGACCTCAGCGGAGACGGGCTTGTAGGGATGGACGACTTGCTGATCTTGGCCGATCAATGGCTGCAAGGCCGATGACGGACGGCCCCCCCCCAACAGCCGCATCGCTGCTAGTGTATCACTGAAAAATTGCCCAGGACTGGAGTCGAACCAGCACGAGGTATTAACCCCATCAGGCCCTCAACCTGACGCGTCTGCCTATTCCGCCACCTGGGCAATGAACGTACCACTATACACAAATCATTAGACGTGGCAAGAGGATTTTTGTCAAACCGGTTGCCCGCCGATCGTCGGCGACCCTGGGAAATATATGTGTTTGACGCCTTGAGCGGTGTGTGTTAGATTTTCATATAAAATCAGATTATGAAATGCCTATTTTGTGAGTTGCAATGAGACAGACAATCCTCTATAGCCGACATCTTGAATTAAACGCTCGTATGGCGGATTTTGCGGGCTGGCAGATGCCGATCCAGTATGCCAAAGGGATCGTGGCCGAACATTTGGCCACGCGCAAAAACGCCGGGCTGTTTGATGTGTCCCATATGGGACGGTTTCGTGTGAAAGGAGCAAAAGCGGCCGAGTTTCTTCAGCAAATTTTGACCAACAATGCTTTGAATTTATCGCCGGGCGACAGTCACTACACTCTTTTGGCCAACGAGCAGGGCGGAGTTAACGATGATGCCTATCTTTATCAACTTGACCGGTCGGATTATCTGCTGGTGGTCAATGCGTCCAACGCCGGGAAAGATTTCGAGTATCTACGGTCCCATCTTTCTGCGTTTGACGATGTAACGCTGGCCAATGTCTCTGATTCGCTTTCAATGATAGCCCTGCAGGGGCCTCAGTCCGAAACCCTCCTGCGCCGATTGACCGATGGCGCCGCCCTGCCGCCGCCGCGCCGCAATGCCCTGAGCCGTCTGAGACTGTGCGGCGCAGAGGCCGTTGTCGCCCGCACCGGCTATACGGGCGAGCCGATCTGCTTTGAAATTTGTATCGCCGCCGAGGCGGTCGGGCCGCTGTGGGATGCCCTCATTGAGGTCGGCGCCGAGGCGGTCGGGCTCGGGGCGCGGGACACCTTGCGGCTGGAGGCGGGGCTGCCCCTTTATGGTCATGAGTACGGCACGGCGCCGGGCGGCGGCGAAATTCCGGCATTGGCCTGTCCGATTGCGCGCTACGCGGTCAATTTTGACTCCACCAAAGGCCATTATGTGGGCAAAGAGGCCTTGCAGCGTCAGGCACAGGCACGCAAACGCTATGCCGCGGGAGATGTTTCGAACACGACCGATCTGCCCAAGATCATTCGGCCGTTTCGACTTTTGGACAGCGGCATTGCACGCGACCAGGCAATAGTGTATGATGCCGACACACCGGTCGGCGTTGTCACCAGCGGGACGATGGCGCCCTACTGGGTCGCGACAAAAGAGGACCAGAGGTGGCGATTGACCGATCAGCAGGCCCGACGCGCAATCGGCCTGGCGCTGGTTGGGCCGCATGTGCCGGTTGATGCGGTGCTTGAGGTTGATGTCCGCGGACGCAGGCTCAAGATGCAACTTGTGCGGCGAAATCTTGACAACCGAAGCGCCGATGTAGCCCTGGCGGTGGTAGATTAACAGAGGTCAGAAGACAGAAAAGAGAAGACAGGTTTGATGGGCTAATGTCCATCCTACGGGGAACATTATTCAAAATAAGGAACCGTTCAGATGATGATTGATCCAGACGCCCGCTATGTAAAATCTCATGAATGGGCCAAAAAAGACGGCGATCTTATCGCGGTCGGCCTGACGACTTATGCCCTTGAACAGCTCGGGGACATTGTTTATTTGGAACTGCCCGAAGTGGGCCGGTCAGTGAACGCCGGGGACGTCTTCGGCGTCATCGAATCGGTCAAGTCCGTTTCGGATATGTACGCTCCGGTCAGCGGCACGGTTGCCGAGGTGAATGCGCCGGCAATAGACGACCCTGACAGCATCAAAAAGAATGTCTACGAAACGGGCTGGCTGATCAAAATCGACCCGTCCGATGCATCCGAGCTTGACGGCCTGATGGATGCCCGGGCCTATCAGCAGTTTCTTGAGGCCGACGCATAACCGTTGTTGGATAAGACGACGATTCGCAATCCTGTTATCCTGAATCGCAAGAGAGGTATCAATGCCCTATATCACCAATACCGACGACCAGCGCGCTGAGATGCTCAGTCAGATCGGCCTGACAGCCGAGGAGCTGTTTGCCGATATCCCAAAGGACCTGCTCTGCGGAGGGTTGAATCTGCCCGACGGTCTCAGCGAACAGCAGGTGCGCACGCAACTGGCGGAACTGGCGTCCAAGAACTATATTCATCTGACCTGTTTTCTCGGCGGCGGATTTTATGATCACTTTATTCCCTCGGCGGTGTATGATCTGGCGGGCCGGTCGGAGTTTTACACGGCCTACACGCCCTACCAGCCGGAGATTTCACAGGGTACGCTGCAGGCGATTTATGAATTCCAGTCGATGATCTGCCGACTGACGGAGATGGAAGCGTCCAATGCCTCGATGTATGACGGCGGCACGGCCCTGTATGAGGCGATGATGAT
>PXAQ01000108.1 GCA_003567095.1 Phycisphaerae bacterium | reverse complement strand
TGTTAAATAACATCGAATTTTTTCTTCGTGTCTGTCTATATAATACACATTTGTGCATCGCGCAAGTCTTGTTTTTAGGAAAAGTTAAAATTATTTTTTGGAAACGGCACTAATTAGGGGAGTTCTTTTCATTTTTGAATTCGTCCTCTACAATCGACGTGCTACAAAGAATTCATAGGCATAGCAGTCCGAATACTTTCGGTGCATCTTCGGTTCCTGCGCGAGCTGGTCAAGTACAGTAATCGCATCGTCCTCGCCCTTATACTTGTCTCGCAGTTCTTTGATGCGGATTTCCATCGGCGTGTAGAAATCATCCCACCACGCCTCGTCCGGGAGAGAAAAGTGACCGATGAGTAAGAAACCGGTTTTTTCGATTGCAGCCAGGATGTCTATAACTTGGCCCATGGCAGGATAATCCAGATCAAAGCTCGCTTTGACCTCGGGCGGCGGGTTTTCCTTGCGCCAGACCGCGTCGGTGAAGGCCACGTAGCCGCCAGTGCGCAGCAGTTCGTAGCAGACACATAGGGCGTTTTCTATGCCGATGCTGTAAAGAGCTCCCTCAGACCAGACGAGATCGAAGCTTGCGGTCGGTAGTCCAAGTTTGGCCATGTCGCAGACCTTCGTCTGAATCCGATTACCCAATCCTCGCACTGCAACCGTCGCGCGCAACTTCTCGATGTTCGGAGCATGGCTGTCTACGGCGACGATGGAACCCGAAGTCAGTTCTGTAAGATGAATTGTTTGCCCTCCGACACCACAGCCAAGATCAAGTATCGCTGGCGCAGGCGGTAGCTCACGGCATAAATCAAGTGCTCTATCAGCGCAAGCCCGGTTGCCGGGTCCCTGCCTGGGGAGCGACTCATAGAGTTCGAAAAACATCGGCCAGAATCGCGGCAGGTGGCCGTTCATGTCAGGCTCCTCCGTCTTCATTGGGCCGCAATCCCAAGAATACAGCGTGTCCGGTATTGATATATGAGTTGTGCTCGAAGGGGACCGCGAGCGGCTCAAAACCGGCGGCCTTGATAAGTTCTATCCACACCGTTTTCGGGAAAAAACCCATAAAGTGACGGTCATGGACAAACTCGACAGCTCCGGTCTCATCTTTCAATAGATACGCCATGTCGGTTACATATATGTCGGTCCTTGATTCGGGAACCCACCGCCATTCGAGGTATCGCAGAGCGCGCCCATTTCCTTCGCTGCCTCCGGTCTCGGTGCCCGGCTCAAAGGTCTCCGAGACGAAATCTGGCTGGAACATCGCGACCCCACCAGGGGCAGTATGTGTAAATGCCGTGATGATAGCGCTGGAAAGATCGGTACGCGAGATCATATAGCTAATCGCATCGTGCACCAAAACACAATCAAAGGCGCGACCAAGCCGGACTCGCATGTCGCCAACAATATGCTCGCACTCCGGGTTCAGTCGGCGGCTCAACGCGAGCATAGACGGTTCCAAGTCTACGAGAGTACAGGCTAACGCGGCCTTCAAGTAGGCGGCATTGTGACCGCCGCCGCTGCCGAGATCAAGCAGTGTCCGAGGCGGTCGCTGGCAATGTTCCTCAAACAAACGCTGGTAAAAGGCAGCTTCTTCGGCGTAGTCGCCTACTGGCGTAAGCAAAGGGTACCAGTCAGCTAAGTCGCGGTAAAGCCTGAGAGGTTGACTGGAAGCCGTCCTGTTCTCAATAACCAAGGCCAATTCTCGAATTTCTCTATCATGAAACACCTGACGGGCTGTGTGATTTTCATTTCGGGCGTTTCCACCAGATGTCAGCCGGAGTACAAAACTCGTTTCGGGCAAGTTGTCCATGTGCTTCAACGGCTTCGTTGTTTTCCATCTCGGACGGCAAAACCTCTTAATACGTCGACAATTCTACCAATAACTCCTTTTTATGGTCAAGAAAATTCTTCCACTGGCATCCGCACCAGCTTTGTCACAACGCCGCCACGTTCCTGCGGAAGGAGTTCGGCTCAAAAACGGGGAGGATTATATTGGGGCATAGGTCCGCGCCATCACCGGGGTCTATGCCGAACTCGATCAGCAAAAGGCACAGGAGGCGATTATGCGGGTGGGATGAGGGGCAGTACATAAAAAATGTGTAGCACAGAACCTGTTTTTGGTTTACTTCTGAGCGGCACGATAGAGCCGGTCATTGATTGCCCGTCCCAGTCCTTGATTGGGAACTTCAATGGCAATGATCAGGTCCAGTCCCGCTTCATCCAGTCGCTGCATCGCCGCGAACAAGTTTGCGGCCGCCTCCGCCAAGTTGCCGGGCTGGGAAAGGATTTCGACGGCCGCGAAACCCTCCATCTCAGTTGGCCCAAGACTCAGCAACCCGACACGCATTCCTTGAGGAAGGCAACTTATCTTGTCCGCCAGTCGCAGCGGGGTACGTGGCGCATAATGCCGTACCAGTCTACCGGGCGACAGCGGCCGGTGATCCGAGGGACTGGCCACCTCAACGCGGCCGATCACGGCTTCGATCTGTTCGACGGCAATGCCTCCCATTCGCAGTACAACCGGGTGAGGGCCGACAAAGGAAACAATTGTGGACTCTATGCCCACCGAACACGGACCGCCATCCAGAATGAAGTCAATGGACCGTCCCAACTGTCGGCGAACATGCGCTGCGCAGGTTGGGCTGATCGTTCCAAAAAGATTGGCGCTGGGGGCGGCGAAGGGGCAATTTGCCTCTTTGATCAAGTCTTGTGCCACCGGATGGGACGGCATACGGATCGCTACTGTCGGCATTCCAGCCGTCACAAGGTCCGGAACGGATTGTGATTTGGGGAGGATGACGGTCAAAGGGCCGGGCCAGAAAACATCGATGAGCCGTTGAGACGCCTGCGGAAACTCTGTTACCAGGTCCCCCACCTGCTGATATTCAGCGATGTGAACAATCAGGGGATCAAAATGCGGACGCTGCTTGACTTCATAAATGCGGGCGACCGCTTGGGTATCCAACGCATGAGCGCCTAAGCCGTATACCGTTTCTGTAGGAAAGGCAACCAGGCCGCCCCGGCGGATGACACCGGCAGCCTGACGGATAAGGTATCCATCAATTGGGTTATCATTACTGCTCGTGCTTGTGCTTTGCCATACCATAATCGGATTCATCAGACCTGTTTCTTTGGAGAATTTTCCTGCTCCATTTCACCATGGCTTTCAGCCGCCAGTCGGTGTACTTTCTGCATCACCGATTCCCTGAGCTGCTCTTTGTATTTCAATAACTTGTCGCGGAGGCCGCAGTCAGCGACGGAAAGGATCTGTACCGCCAGCAATCCGGCATTTTTTGCACCATTCAGCGCAACCGTTGCAACGGGCACGCCGGCGGGCATCTGCACGATGGAAAGCACGGAATCCCAGCCATCAATGGAGTTGGACGATTTGATGGGGACGCCGATTACAGGCAGGGGCGATATTGAGGCCGCCATTCCCGGAAGATGCGCTGCGCCGCCGGCCCCAGCGATGAGGACTTGGATACCCCTCTTGTGAGCGCTGCGCGCATAGTCGAACAGTCGCTCGGGCGTCCGATGAGCAGATACAATCGTTAACTCGCATGTCACCTCAAACTCCCGGAGAACGCCCTGGGCCTGCTGCATTACGGCAAGATCGGAGTCCGAACCCATAATGATCCCGACTTTTATGTCTGACATGATATTGCTTTGACCTCCGTTTTAATTTGATTTGCAATTTTCAAGGCCTCATTAAGACATGGTCTCACCACTGTTATATGGCCCATTTTCCGATAGGGACGGGTTATTCGTTTTCCATAACAATGCACGTAAACCCCCGATATTTCAAGAAACGGTCTGATTCCTTTATAAATCACCGGCCCCTCGTGGCCTGGTTCTCCCACGATATTAACCATAACAGCAGGGGAATGAAAACCGGTTGAACCAAGAGGCAGGTTAAAAATTGCCCGGATATGCTGTTCGAACTGCGAAGTGGCGTTGGCCTCGATCGTGTGGTGTCCGCTGTTATGCGGCCGCGGCGCAATCTCATTAACGAGAATCTTGCCTTGTCCAGTAACAAACATCTCGACCGCCAGTAATCCGACCAGTTGAAGCTTTTCAGCCAATGTTTTCGCCAAGACCTCAGCCTCCGCTTGCTGCTGCGGACTTAGCGCAGCAGGAGAAAACAAATAATCCAGCATATTGGCTGCTTGATGAAAGACCATCTCGACGGGAGGAAACGTTTCAACTTGCCCAACCGTATTACGGGCAACCAGAATGCTGATTTCTTTTTCGATCTCAATTTTTTCTTCGATGATACTGGGCTCATCAAATGCCTTATCTAAATCCTCGTGTGACTCAAGAACCACCACCCCTTTTCCGTCATAACCCGCAATCCGTTTTTTCTGAACAATCCCGCCCGGATGAATCGCTTGTTCAACTTCTTTTCGGGTCGCTGCCATTCGATAGGCGGTCGTTGGGATACCGTTCTTCGCATAAAACTGCTTTTGCAGTCCCTTATCTTGAACAATCTCAATCAACTCCGGTCGAGGATATACGTTTACACTTTCGCTTTGCAGCTGCTTCAGCGCTTCCAGATTTACATGTTCAAACTCAAGCGTTAAGGAATCAAGGTGTTTGCCGAAATTGCAAATGTCCTCAAATGCAAGAGTGTCACCAATTACGAAATTCCGGCAGTAAGCCCGGGCCGGCGCATGCGGATC
>PXAQ01000061.1 GCA_003567095.1 Phycisphaerae bacterium | reverse complement strand
TGAGGCGGGCCAAAAAGTCTATACCCGCGAGGATCTGCCGCCCAATATTCCCGACGGATTGGCGCAGGTCATTCTGGATATGCTCAACAGCCGCCAATGAATACACATAAGTTACAATTCGATGGCAACCGTGCGGCCTTTACCCTGGTCGAGACGCTGACGGTCCTGGCCCTGTCAGCCGTCCTGCTGACAGCCGTCCTGCAGATGTATCATCGCGTGCGGCGGGATGTCAGCCAGTTGACCGGCCACCTGGAAGACAATCGGCTGACCCGTGAGATCCTGCACAAAATCGCCGAAGATATCGACCGGCTGGCCGCACCCGGCTTCGATGCGAAAATCCAGTTTCGCAATAAATACGACAACGGCTATAACGCGGCACAGTTGACACTGGAAAACAACTTCTACGGCAGGGGCAATCCGCCGCCGCAGCAGCTGTACGAGCGCGTCATCTGGCAGACCACGTATGACCCGTTTTCAGAGTCCCTGATTTTGTATCGGAGGCACGAAGGGCTGAACCTGGAGGACAAAGTGCTCGGAGGCGGCTCGGATGTGGCCTCCGGCGAGCGATTGTTTATTCCGATTACCGAGGGTCTGACGCACTTTGAGGTGCAGTCGCTGTTGGCCGACGAGGTGTCCTCGGCCGCCTGGACTTCGGACACACTGCCCACGGCGGTGCGTATCGGGATTTCGTTTGCCCCGCTGGAAGAGCTGCCGGACGGCAGTATTGGGGTGCCCGAGGAAGCGATTCTGTACCGCTCGGTCGCTGTGGATCGCAGCCGGTTTATTCCCTATGAGTTTATCCGGCGTGAACTGGATGTGGATGATCTGGATGCAGACGACCCCAATGAGGCAGACATGGACGAGGCGTGGGATGAAGATGAATTTGACGAATTTGACGAAGATTTCGACGAAGATTTCGATGAAGAGACCGTCGAAAACAGCAATAACAGACGATAATATCCGACTGCTGGTCTGGAAAACGGACAGAGCAGTCTAACGAAACACGATGAGCCGAAACCAACGGACAACACGTTTGCCGACACAGCGCCCCGCGGGCGTGGCCTTGATCGTCGCGGTGGTCACGCTGGCGGTGCTTTCCTCGCTGCTGGCCGGCATGTCGCTGCGCGTCTCCATGGCCAAACGGCGGCAGGCCTATATCGTGGAATATCAGCGGGCGCGCTACGCGCTGGATTCGGCCTTGAAATATGCTCTGGCAACCGTGCCCCGGCAGCGTTTTGAGCTGTCAGAACGCCAGGGGCTTCCGGATTTTTCGGATTTGTTTGTCATGAACGAACAGCAGTATGAAGCGTTTGTGCTGGCCTGGGCCGAAACGGCCACCGACGAACAAATCGAGCAGGTTTTGAAACCCGAGGCACTTGGCTCGCAGACGGCGCAGTTGAGCAGCGGCGAAATGCTCAGTCAACTGTCGAGCATTTTCGGCCTCAGCGCCGACAATGCCAATGGGGCAGACGCGTTGCCGGCTGATGAATCGCAACCGGGCTCGGCCGTGTATGATTCTAACGCAGACGACTTGGTTTATATTCTCGATCCGGATGACATTGAGGTGCCCGGCCCGTACGGCCCGCCGTGGCCGCATGTGATTGAGCCTATCGAGCTGACCATCGGCACGGCCCGGGTCTTTGTGACCATCGAAGATGAAAATGCCAAGATGCCGCTGGCCTGGACCATTACCAATCAGCAGGCGGTCAATAAGGAAGCTGAGGTGGTGCTGAGCATGTTCGGCGACTGGATGGGGATGTCTCCGGACGAAGTGGAGCTGCTGAAGGTCCAGCTCGCGCAGATTCATGAGCACAAGGCCTTTCAACTGAATCCCAGAGCTATTCTGCTGCCTCGCCATCAGCAGCAGCGTCAGACCGCCGCCGAGCGCGCCGCGCAACGTGCTGAGGATCGCCGTGCCGGTCGCCTGACCACCTCCCGCACGGCCATACGTCGGCGGCAAGCGCAGCAGGAAACCGCCAGCCCAACCCATCGGCCGGCGGTGGCCCATGCGGCCGATTTTGCCAAACTGTTCCACAGTTCTCTACTGGATCGTGATCTGCTGGCTCGGCCGGTGGACCATACGGCGATGCAAAATGTATCCCCGCTACAGTATCTGTCGCTGTGGGGGTCCCAGCGGGTCAATATCAATACTGCACCCCGTCACGTGCTGGAAGCGGCGCTGGCATTCGGCGGCGGCGATACGGTGGACCTGGCCGATCGGATCATTCGTCACCGTCAGCATACGCCGTTTGAGACCATTGACGACTTGAAGCAAACATATTTCAGCGACAGTGTGGCCATCGAACGGGCCAAAGATTACTTGACCACACGGAGCAATTTATTCCTGATTCGCGTGGTGGCCCAGAGCGGAAACGCGCGTGCATCCGCTGCGGCTGCGGTGATCAAGGAAGGAACCGATGTCGAAAAACTGGTGGTGCTCTACGATCGTTAAAAAGACTTCGGCACAGACCAGCGGGAACATAGAATAACAGATACGATTAACCCTAAGATGAACGGGAGTTGAATACGTGGAACATATACAGAATGTAGGCTTGTACCTGACCCGCCGTCAGGCGATGGCTGTCTGGATGGCGGAAAAAGACGGGGGCACGATGACCGCCGTGCTGGATATCCAGCCGAGTGAAGACTCCTCGGCGCAGACGGCCGCGCTGCAGGCGGCTCGTGCCCTGCGGCAGCACGGTATTCTTTTCGACGCTGCGTATGTGGCGCTGGACGGCGGCTATTATACCCAGTACAACCTGCACTCGGAATTCACCGATATCCGGCAGATCGAAAGCACGATCAAGTATGACGCCGAGGACGCCGCCGCGACGGATGTGATGAATCTGGCAGTGGCCTTTGCGGTTACCGGCCAAGTGCCCACCGGCTCGGAGGTGATGGCCTTCAGTGCCGACCGGCAGGCCGTCACGGATATTTTGCTGGATATCCAGGAAGGGGGTCTGGATCCGGAGATGATGGAGCCGGACGTGATGTGCCTGGCGCGGGCATTGGAGCAGACGCTGGGGATTTCAAAGCACCCGGACACCTTGTACGTGATGGCCGGCGCACACAACGGCTATTTCGTCCGACCGGGCAAGGACGGCTACGCGCCGAGCCTGCGGTCGTTCCTGCTGGGTGGTCGAGATCAGCGAACCGCGGCCCTGACGCGGGAGCTGCTGCTGGCCACCGCCGCCGGGGACCAGTCCGAGCCGCTGCGGCGGGTGGTGTTTGTCCAGCAACCCGATGGTGTGGACATCGAGGCGCTGGCCGAGCGTACCGGCATCCGAACGGAGGTCGAATCGGCCTTTGAGAAACTGCGCTGCGAGAGGCCGCCGGACGCGGCGGCATCGCCGGCGTCCATCCTGATCGCTGCCGGCGCGGCAATGGCCCCGATGCAGCGCAGCCTGACGGCCGATTTTCGAAAAGATTTTATGCCGTACCAGGGCAAACGCAAGATGATGGAGGCCAGCCTGCGCCTGGTGTGTATTTCACTGACGGTGCTGTTTGCGGCCCTGGGCCTGTTCTTCCAGTCGCGTACCTGGCGGATGAACAGTTATACCGACACGCTCACATCCAAAATGGCCGAGGAGTTCAGCGCGGCGATGTACGGCGCCAGTCCGCCAGGCACCGAGGCGATCACCTCGCGTCTGCGGCGAACGCTGGCCAATGTCCGCCGCGTGCAGGAAGGACTGGGACCGGGCGACGAGCAGTCCGTGCCGGCTCGCCTGACCTTTTTGCTTGAAGCCATCAACGACGCCCCCGAATCGGTGGATGTGATCATTCAGCAGATCGACATCACCGAGCGCACGATGCGCGTCCGGGGCGACACCAACAGCCGGCGGGCCACGCTGGACTTGTTCGAAACGGTCAAGAATCATCCCCGCCTGCGCTTCGGCCAGGAACGGATGTCGATGGCCGGCAACCGGGATACCTTTGAATTTACCGTTGAACCGACAGAATGAGGTCTCAGATGAAAGATTACCTGAAAAATCCGTTGTTCTATTATATTACCGCCGCCGCGGTCACCGGCCTGTGGGCCATTGCCGCCGGGACGATGCTGTATCCCCGATCGCAGACTCACTGGCAGCAGGAAAAAGACGACTATGTTGAGGCCCAGACGTTCCTGCAGCAGATCCTTACCCTGGAGCCGAAGCGCCTGGCCCACCAAGAAGAAGAAGGCACAGTCACCGGTGATTTCGATTTTACGCCGGTGGTCAATGAGTTTGCCTCGCTGTTTTCGATTCCGCCGGCCAATTTCACGCTCAATACACGCGGCGAAACCCGACAGGCCGGCAAGCGGGCACGCTCGGCGACGCTGCGGATTCAAACGATTGATATCGAAAACGACGCCAACTTCCTCTCGGCCATGCTCATCCGCTGGCCCGATTTGCAGTGCAACAGCCTGAGCCTTGAGAAACTGCCGCAGGGAAAAAACAACTGGCGCGTCGATATGCGACTGACGTATTACTACTAACTCAAACTGACCGATAAACGGCAACAATTAATATGTTAAAGATTGTTCGAATACGTATGACCCATTGTTTGCATCCCTTTTATTCGCCGACATTCAATCTCTAAACCCGCGCAGCAGACAGTCTGTCAACAGCCTGCGCAGCAGGCGCCATCCTGTAGCCTCGGCCGTAAGGCCGTGGATTAAAGAATCGCCCTCAACCCCCTCTCCCCCAGCT
>PXAQ01000175.1 GCA_003567095.1 Phycisphaerae bacterium | reverse complement strand
CGCCAGGGGCGGGTGGTGATGCCCGCCTACACGCACCTCCAGCGGGCCCAGCCGATCGTCGCCGGGCAGGCGATGCTGGCCGGCTGGGCGCGCTGCAGGTGGGTGTAGGCGGGCATGACGTGGTCAATGTGGTTCTCGGCCAGCGTCAGCAGGGCCCGCTGCAGGGCGGTGATGTGTTTTCGGACGATGTCGATGTCATCGCGCAGCCACAGGCGAAGGTCCGTGGCGACCTGGTCGTTGCGGCTGCGGCCGGTGTGCAGCTTTTTTCCGGCGGGGCCGATTTTGGCGATCAGCGCCGCCTCGATGGCCATGTGGATATCTTCCTGCGCCAGGTCAAACGCAAATGTGCCGGCGGCGATCTCATCGCCGATCTCGATCAGCCCTTTTTTGATCTGGGCCAGTTCCTCCCGGCTGATCAGCTCACGGGCCGCGAGCATCTCAGCATGGGCCATCGAGCCGACGATGTCGACCTTGTACAGCCGCCAGTCGAACGAGAGTGACTCGACAAAGTTGACCGCCAGTTCATCGACCGACCCGCTTAACCGCTTTTGCCAGCTTTTTTCGGGCTTTGTCATCGTTTACGCCTCAATAAAAGGAGTTTTCAACGTCTCAACATCCCAAAATCATAAGCTCCGACCCGGTCTCTGTCAAGAAGAGGCTTTGGGGGCAGATGGCCGGAAATTATTCGTTTGGCGCTTAACGTTGTGCGATTGTGCGCACACGGGCATTTTTATTTCAAATCGGCAGGCCAAGGCGACAAAAATGCTTTACAGCCGCTGTGATACCCGATATAACGTGTATAGATGGGTTCAGATCAGAAACTAACGGGTATTGGAGACCCCAAATAGACATGAGAATTCTATGAGTCTGGAGTCCTTTTTTAATCCCCGCTCCGTGGCGGTTGTCGGTGCGTCCAGCCGGCCGGGCAAGGTTGGTTATGAGATTCTGGCCGGGCTGCGCCGAGACGGCTATGAGGGGGCGATTTATCCGATCAATCCGAATCACTCCGAGGTGCAGGGACTGAAGGCCTTTGCTGACCTGAAATCGATCGGTCAAACGCCCGATCTGGCGATTATCGTGGTCTCGGCCAGGCATGTTCCCCAAATTGTCCAGAACTGCGCCGATATCGGGGTTAAGGCGGCAGTGATTGTCTCCTCAGGGTTCAAGGAATCCGGGCCCGAGGGCGCCGATCGCGAACAGAAGATTTTGGGCATCGCCAAACCGGCCGGGTTGCGGATTATCGGACCCAATTGCATCGGAATTATGGTTCCGGCCAGCCGGCTGAATGCCAGTTTCGCCGGGGATCTGCCCGACGCCGGGGGCATCGGGTATTTTTCTCAATCCGGCTCGCTGCTGGCGGCCATTGTGGATATGGCCCGCGAGACCGGGCTGGGCTTCAGCAAGCTGGTCAGTATCGGCAACAAGGCCGACGTGGATGAGCTGACGCTGATCCGTGCGCTGGGTGAGGATGACGATACCCGCGTGATCGCCGGTTATCTGGAAACGATTGCCGATGGGGATGCCTTTATTCGGGCTTCTGAGCGGATCAGCCGTCAAAAGCCCATTTTGCTGATGAAGGCCGGCTTTACCGCGGCCGGGGCGCGGGCGGCTTCGTCGCATACCGGTCGGCTGGCCGGGTCCGAACATGCCTATGAGTGTGTCTTTGAACGGGCTGGGGTGGTGCGCTGTGAATCGATCAAGGATCAGTTTGATTTTGCGCGGGCCTTTGCCAATCAGCCGCTGCCGGCCGGGCCGCGGGTGGCGGTGATTGCCAATGCCGGCGGGGCGGGGATTATGGCCACCGACGCCATCGAGCGCCAGGAGCTGGAGCTTGCCGAGTTTACGGCAGAGACGCAAAGCCGCTTGGCGCTGTCGGAGGAATTGTCGCGGGCGGCCAACATTGCCAATCCGATTGACCTGCTGGGCGATGCGCTGTCGGACCGGTATGAATTTGCCCTGCGGTCGGTGCTGGACGATCCCAATGTGGACGCGGCACTGGTGCTGCTCAGTCCGCACGCGATGACCGCCTCCGAGGAGACGGCCCGGTCGGTGGTGCGAGTCGTTGAGCAGACCGGTTATAAAAAGCCGGTGCTGGCGTGCTTTCTGGGGGCCGCTCGCGTGGCCGAGGCGGTCAGCATTCTGCGACAGGGACATGTGCCGCCGTACGACTCGCCCGAAAGCGCGGTCAAGACCCTCAAAGTGATGTGCCGCTATGCCAAGTGGAAGTCGCGTCCCAAGCGCGTGGTTAAGCTGTTCAGCGTCAATCGGCGCAAGGTTGAGCTGATTATCGAACGGCACCTGCGGCAAAACCAGCTTGAAGTCGGCGAGATGGAAACCAAAGAGGTTCTCGAGGCCTATGGGTTTGTTGTGCCGCAGGGCGATGTGGCGACCACGCCGGAACAGGCGGCCAGTATCGCCAACCAGATCGGCTACCCAGTCGTGCTGAAGATCTGGTCGCCGGAGATTCTGCACAAGGCGGATGTCGGCGGGGTCAAAACTAATGTCACCAGCGAACAGGACGTCAAGGATGTCTTTGATTTGATGATGTACCGCATTCCGAAAAAAGCGCCGCACGCCAACATCCTGGGCATTTATATTGAACGGATGTGCAGCGGCGGGCGCGAGGTGATTTTGGGGATGAACCGCGATCCGCGATTCGGCCCGCTGATGATGTTCGGGATGGGCGGCAAGCTGGTGGAGGTGCTTGAGGATGTGGTGTTTTACCCGGCGCCGCTGACGGCTGAGGAGGCCCGCGAGATGCTGGTGCGAACGCGGACGTATAACCTGCTGCGCGGCTCGGACGGCGGGCAGGGGGTGGATATCGACGTCATCGCCGAGGGCCTCCAGCGGCTCAGCCAGTTGGTGACCGAGTTTCCACAGATCAAGGAGATGGACATCAACCCGTATGTGGTCGGCCGGGAAGGGGCTACGCCGATCGCCGTGGATGCAATGATGACGCTGGAGAAGAGATAGCAGATTGATATGGATACATTTGACTGGAAAACACGGTTTGGGCATTTGGTGATGTCGCCGCGCGAGGCGATTGGACAGATCAAATCCGGCGATGCGATTTTCATCGGCACCGGCTGCGGCCAGCCCCAGCACCTGGTGGGCGAAATGATCGAGCACGGCGAGCATATTTATGATGCGCATATCATTCACCTGCTGACGATGGGCGAGGCGCCGTATGCCAACGAGCAGTTTCGCGAAAAGTTTAAAATGAACAGCTTCTTTATTGCCGAAAATGTCCGCGGCGCCTTCGAGCAGGGTATCGGCGATTATACACCGATTTTTCTGTCGGACATCCCCCGTCAGTTTGAAAGCGGGCGAATTCCGCTGGACGTGGCGCTGATTTCCGTGACGCCCCCGGACGTCAACGGCCTGTGCAGCCTGGGGGTGTCGGTGGACATCGTTCGCTCGGCCGCGTCCAATGCCCGCCTGGTGATTGCGCAGGTCAATACTCACATGCCGCGGACGATGGGCAGCAGCTTTATTCACGTCAATTCCATCGACGCGCTGGTGCCGTATGATGAGCCGATTATCGCCGTTGAGCCGGCCGCCTCCAGCGAAGTACTTCGAAGTATCGGGCGCAATCTGGGGCGGCTGGTTGAGGACGGCAGCACCATCGAGTGCGGCATCGGGCGCATCCCGCAGGCGATGGCCGAATTTTTGCACGACAAAAAAGATCTCGGCGTGCACACCGAGATGTTCGGCGACTGGATCATCGAGCTGATCGAGTGCGGGGCGGTGACCTGCAGTAAGAAAACCATCAATCACGGCAAAGTCGTCGCCAGCTTTTGTATGGGAACGCAGAAACTGTACGATTACATTGATAACAACCCCTTCTTTGAGTTCCATCCGACCGAGTATGTCAATGATCCGTTTGTGATCGCCCAGCACGATAAAATGGTCGGTATCAATGTGGGACTGGAGATTGATCTGACCGGACAGGTCTGCGCCGATTCGCTGGGCTACCGGTTTTACAGCGGCATCGGCGGACAGGTGGATTTTATCCGCGGCTGCGCCCGGTCGCGCGGCGGCAAGCCGATCATTGCGATGCCCTCGACGGCCAAAGACGACACCGTTTCGCGGATTGTCGCCAAGCTGACCGATGGCGCCGGCGTGGTGACCACCCGCGGCGATGTGCATTATGTCGTCACCGAGTACGGCATCGCCTACCTGCACGGCAAATCCATCCGCGAGCGGGTGCTGTCGCTGGTCAACATTGCCCACCCCAAATTTCGCAAAGAGTTGATTCAGGCGGCCAAAGCTCAGCAGTATATCCAGCCCGACCAGATCGAGCTGGAATGGGAAAAGGTGCGCTATCCGTCGGAACTGGAGCGATATGAGACGCTGCGCGACGGAACCGAGATCTATTTCCGGCCCGTTCAGCCGACCGACGACTCGGCGCTGTCGGACATGCTGTACTCGCTGTCGCCGACATCGGTGCGGCGGCGGTACTTTACCCACACGCGCACCTTTCCGCATAAAGATGTCCAGAAGCTGACCAATGTGGATTATGAGCAGAACCTGGCGATTGTCGGCGTGGTGCCCGGCCCGGAAGGGGAAGATCAGATCGTCGCCATCGCGCAGTATTTTCTCGACCCCAAGACGATGGTCGCCGAGGTGGCCTTTATCGTGCAGGACGAATGGCAGGACAAAGGCATGGGTTCGCTGCTGCTGGACTATGTGACCAAGATTGCCAAGGG
>PXAQ01000248.1 GCA_003567095.1 Phycisphaerae bacterium | reverse complement strand
GCTGGGATTTCCGTTCGCTGGGACACGGCGGTGTGGATTTTGAAGAGATCATTCGGATGCTCAATCATCTGGGCTACCAGGGGCCGCTTTCGGTGGAATGGGAAGACAGCGGGATGGATCGCATTCACGGGGCCCGCGAGGCGTGTGAGTTTGTCAAACGCGTCGACTTTGCGCCGTCCAGCCTGGCCTTTGACGCGGCGTTTGATAAATAAATTTTATGTAAAAAAAGGATACGGTGTTATGAGTACAAAGCTGAATCGCAGAGCGTTTTTGAAACGGTCGGCCTTGGCCGCTGCCGGTACCGTGGGCTTTCCGTATATTGTTCGTCCCGCAGCGCTGGGCATGAACGGGACGGTGTCGCCCAGCAACCGGCTTCAGCTTGCTCAGCTCGCTTGCGGCTGGATGGGTATCCGCAATATTCGCGGGTTTTTGCGACTGGGCCCTGAGGTCCAGATCGTGGCTGTGTGTGATGTTGACAAACGCCACCTTAATGAGGCCAAAGGTGAGGTCGACGAGTATTACAATACACAGGACTGCCGAGCCTATCAGGATTATCGCGAGATGCTCGATAACGAGCATCTGGACATTGTCAGCCATGCCACGCCGGATCACTGGCACGCGTTGACCTCGATTGACTGTGCGCGAAAGGGCATTGATATGTACGGCGAAAAGCCGCTGTCGCGTACGATTGGCGAAGGGCGGCTGATTTGCGATGCCGTCAAGCGGTACGGTATCATCTGGCAGACCGGCAGTCAGCAGAGGTCGGCCGGGCATTTTCGTCGGGCTGCCGAGCTGGCGATCAACGGGCATATCGGCAAGATCGATTACGTTGAAGTGGGGTTGCCCAACGGCGGTCAGCGGTCCGAGAGGAAACTTCTTCCTGTCCCGGATTACCTGGATTGGGATATGTGGCTGGGGCCGGCGCCGTGGCGGCCGTATGAGGATTTCGGGCGCGGCAATCCGCATTGGAATTGGCGCTGGATTATGGATTATTCCGGCGGTCACCTGACCGACTGGGCCGGCCACCATGTGGACATTGCGCACTGGGGGCTGGGTCTGGAAGATACCGGTCCGGTTGAGGTTTACGGCACGGGCGAGTATCCGGCCGATGGGCTCTGGGATGCGCCCTATGGGTATGAATTTTTCTGTACCTATGCCAACGGCCTGCAGATGCGGGTTGCCAACCAGTCTAAATTGCCGCACGGCATGGGGGTTTGCTGGTACGGCGAGAAGGGGTGGATTCATGTCAATCGGGGTGGTCTGAGAGCCTCGGATCCAAAAATCCTTGAGTCGCACATCGGCCCGGATCAAACCCGGCTTTACAGAAGTGATCATCACCGGCGCAATTTCATCGAGTGTGTCAAGACACGGCGGCAAACCATTGCCCCGGCCGAAACCGCCCATCGATCACTGTCAGTCGGTCTGTTGGGTGAAATTGCGATGCTGACCGGCCGCCGGCTCCGCTGGAATCCGGAGACCGAGCGTTTTGTCAATGATCCGGGTGCCAATCGTTACCTGATGCGTGCGTATCGCAGTCCGTGGATACTTTAGGCCGGTTGCCAGGATTTGCAAACACTAAATATAAGAGGTAAGATATGAGTCGTTTTGTGAAATATACAATTGTGATGGGTGCATTGCTGGCGATTTTGCCGGCTGCGCTGGTGTATGGGGTGTCAGATGAAGAGATTGCCCGGATGCGCGAGGCGATGCCCGAGGAGCTGTTTGCCGAGCCCGCCGAGCCGCGCAGCCTGCTGGTGTTCAATCTCAGCCAAGGGTTCAAGCACAGCTGTATCCCCTACTGGGCCAAAGCGCTGGATGTGATGGCCGAAGAAACCGGCGCCTTTACGGTTGAACACAGCGAAGATATGGCGGTTTTTTCGACGGATACGCTTGCACAGTTTGACGCGATCTGCCTGAACAATACGACGGATCTGGAATTTAACTCCGAGCAGCGTCAGGCGCTGATGGAGTTTGTCAGGGGCGGCAAGGGCATCGTCGGGATCCACGCGGCGACGGATAATTTTAAGGATTGGCCCGAGGCCCGACACATGATGGGCGGTGTGTTCCAAGGGCATCCGTGGACCGCCCGGGGTACATGGGCGGTTAAGATCGACGATCCGGCTCATCCCATGATGTCGATGTTTGACGGCGAGGGATTTAAGGTCAACGATGAAATTTATCGCACCAATCCGCCGTATTATTCCCGCGACCGACTGCGGGTGCTGATGAGCCTGGATATGAGCGACCCGGCCAACCGCGACGTAGATAACTTGCGGCCGAATGATGACGATACCGGGATCAGTTGGATCCGGCCCTACGGCGCCGGTCGGGTGTTTTACTTTTCACTGGGGCATAATCATCACATCACCTGGACGCCTAAGTTTGTGGCGCATGTGCTGGCGGGCATTCAATATGCGATGGGTGATTTTGAGGTGGACGATACGCCGCTGGGTGAGCTGCCGCCGGATGTGGATACCGATGCGACCCGTTCGCTTGTGGAAAAAATCAGCGGTTACGACTGGGATAAAAGTCGGGCGGATTTGATAGCACTTGAGAATCTTATTCGTGAACACAGCCGCTCTGCGGAGAATCTGAGACAGATAGAACAGCTTATGCTTCCGCTGCTGTCAGAGCAGGGCAGTTTGGCGGTCAAGGATTTTATTGTTCGTCAGTTGAGTGTTATGGGCACGGCGGTGTCGGTGCCGGCACTGGCGGCGCTGCTGGACGATCCGCAGACCGAGCATCTCGGACGGTTTGCCCTGGAGCGGATTGAGGCAGAGCAGGCCGAGGCGGCACTGCTTGAGAAGCTGGATCAAGAGCCGGATCGAGCAACGACCATCGGCCTGATGTCGTCACTGGCGGTTCGCCGCTCACATGAGGCGGTCGATCTGATTGCTCGCGCCGCCGCCGGGTCGGACGCGATGACAACCCGGGCGGCTCTGCGGGCGCTGGCGGCGATCGGTACACCGCAGGCCGCGGCCGCGCTGCGTGATATTCATGCCTCGGGTCGTGCCGATTTGCAGACGGACGTACTCGATGCGCTGGCGGTGTGCGCCGACAACCTCGCTCGAGACGGCAACACTGCCGAGGCGATTGTGCTTTATGAACGGCTGTATGAAGACGATAAGCCGGCGCTGACTCGCGTTGTTGCGCTGAGAGGCCTTGTGGGCGCGGCCCCCGCTCGTTCGGGCGCGCTGCTGCCTGCTGCGATTACCGAGGCTGATCCTGTCTTTCAGGCCGGGGCGATTCAACTGGTTGCTGAGATTGAGGATGTTTCGACGATCGAGGCCGTTGTGTCGGTGGTGCCGCAGCTTTCCCGGGCGGCCCGGATATTGCTGCTGACGGCGTTGGCCGACAATGGAAGTCGGGCCGGCCTGCCGACGGCGCTTGCGGCCATGGACAGCGAGCATCCGGATGTTCGTATCGCGGCCTACCGAGCGATTGCCGTGCTGGGCGACGCCTCGAGTGTCTTGCCGCTTGTCAGGGCAGCGGCCCGGGCGACCGATCGTGCGGAAGCCGACGCAGCCCGCGATGCGCTGTATCACCTCTCGGGAGACGACATTAACGAAACGATTATTGCCGGCATTGAGCGCACGACCGGTGCCCAGCGTGATGAAGCGGCGGCAGTCGAACTCATTCGCGCTGTCCGGCAGCGGCGCATCGATGCCGCTAACGATCTGCTGTTTGCAGGGGCGCGGGATGAGGATCGCCGGGTTGGACAAGAGTCGCTTCGAGCGCTTCAGGTAACGGCCGGGCCGCAGGACATGGAAGCCATGGCCCAGTTACTGGCCGAGCAACCGTCCTCGACGATGGAAAATATAGTGGTCAGTACCGCCGAAAAGATTGCAGATCGAAATCAGCGTGCCGCTACTTTGCTGGATCACATTGAGACGCTTGAGACCACGGCGGCCAAGGCCTCCTTTCTGCGTGTTCTGGGGCGGCTTGGCGATGTGAGCGCGGTGCCTGTGATTCGTCAGATGCGCCGGTCGGAGGTCTCTGAGCTTCGCAACGCGGCCTTTCGGGCGATGGCGGACTGGCCCGGTGTGGATTTTCGTGAGGAGCTGCGTCAGTTAGCGACCGAAAGCGATGACGCAACGCAGCGGGTGCTGGCGTTTCGGGCCTATGTGCGGACACTTGGTACAGGTGAAGGCAAGTCTGATGCGGAGGCTGTCGATGCGCTGGCCGAAGCGATGCAGTTGACCGACCGTCCGCAGGATCATCGTCTTGTGCTCAGCGCTCTGAGCAAATTCGGCACGCCGAGAGCTCTTTCGTTGGCGCTGGAGGCGCTGGAGGATGAGGCGCTGCGATCTGAGGCCGAAGTGGCGGTGGTGGCAATTGCCGATCGACTGAGCAATACCGCCCCTGAAAAGGCATACACGGCTGCCAAAAGGGTGCATGATCAGACGGGCAATGACGCGCTCAAAGAGCAAGCCGCCGGAGTCCTTGACCGTGTTGGGCAAGGGCTCGGATTTATTACCATGTGGGAGATTGCCGGGCCGTATACCGAAGAGGGCAAGGACGACGAGGATTTGTTTGATATCGCGTTTGCTCCGGAAGAAGATGTTGCCCAGGCGGATTGGAGCCCAATGCCGGTCCAGGAGGGCACGTCCGACTTTTGGCATCTGGATCTGGATGACGCAATCGGCGGCTATAACCGGGTGGCCTATGCCAGGACCGTGCTGGTTTCACCGGATGCGCGTGACGCAGTTTTTGAAAT
>PXAQ01000100.1 GCA_003567095.1 Phycisphaerae bacterium | reverse complement strand
GCGAGGCGGTACGACTCATCCAACAGCCCAACGCCGGCGTCAGCGTCGCCCGCAACACCGGCATCGAAGCGGCCGCCGGCGACTGGATCGCCTTGCTCGATGCCGACGACGAATGGCTGCCGGAAAAAATGAAACTCCAATCCGACCATTTGCGGCGTAATCCGGATGTACAATGGACCACGGGCAATTTCTATCGCTGTAGCTGCGACCAAAATCATCATCGTGCCGCCGATATAACTCCGTTGCGCATCGACCGCAGTAAAGCGATGGCCGGCGCGGGCGGCGAGGTTTTCGACGATTATTTGGCGGCCTATTCATACGGCGCCAAAGGATGTACGGACACGAAGCTGATTCGACGTGATCTGCTGATCAGGGCCGGTATGTTTTGGCCGGGACAAAAACGGATAAACGATATTGATATGTGGTACCGCATTGCTTATATCCAGCCGCGGATCGGATTTCTTTTTGAGCCGCTGGCGGTAAATCACAGAGATGTGGCCGGCAGTATTGTCAAACGTCATACCGACTGGCATTTTATCGATGATTTTCTGACCCGCCACTTTGAGTTGGCCAAATCAGCTCGGCGGGTGGAGGCGTTTCAACGGTGCGCCAAAGTTGACTTGAGCTATTGGATGCGGATTTTGATGAACAACGGACAGGGACACGGCATACGACAATTGATCCGTCGATTCGGTAATCTGTTGGTTCCAAGTTTCCGGATGTCTTGTTATCTGGGGTCGTTTTGCCCGCCGCTGTGGAATCTCAAAGAAAACCTCAAACAACATATACGAAGCCGTTGAGGCGCAGCAATGTCACAGGACAGCACGGCCATCTTGTCGGACGGTAAGCGTACAGCATCTTACAAAATCAGTGTGGTCATTCCCGCCTACAACAGCGGCCGTACCATTCGGCGAGCGATTCAAAGCGTTCTGAACCAGACCCGCTCGGCCGATGAAGTTATCATTGTGGACGACGGCTCGTCGGACGACACCGCAGAGCAGGCTGCCGTGTTCGGTGAACAGATGCGCCTGATTCGACAGCCTAATCGCGGCGCCAGCGTTGCCCGCAACGCCGGCATCACGACCGCAACCGGCAACTGGATCGCCTTTCTCGACGCCGATGATGAATGGGTCCCGGAAAAACTCCGGTTGCAGGAAGAGCATCTCAAACGACATCCTGACCTGGTCTGGACGATGTCCAACTATTACACCTGCCGGTGCGATCACGATCATGAGCAGGTTGTCTATGATCAGGGCCGCAGTGCAGCCCTCTTGAACGGCAAAGACTGCTACGACAATTATTTCGATTCTTATCAAAACGGCGTTTGCGGCAACACCAACACCATGCTGATTCAAAAACAAACGCTTCTGGACGCAGGGCTTTTTCGTCCCGGACAATTGCGGATGAACGACGAGGATATGTGGTTTCGCATCGCCTATCGGCATCCCAAGGTCGGATACATGCGCCGCCCTCTTGCTGTTTATCATCGCGGGGTTTTAAACAGCATCGTCAAAAAGCACACTATGCCGGAACTCGTGATTGACTTTATACACCGACACCTCAAACTGGCACAAGAGCACGGCTGTTCGGACACATTTCGACCTGTCGCCCGCGCGATAACAAAAATGTGGATTCATCGGTCATGGGAAGACGAGCGGGCGTATAAAATTCGACTGATACTTAGAGAGTTGGGATTTCTGCTGCCAACCGGCTATAAAATGGCGGTGTATCTGCTGACAGTGTTTCCGGGACTGACGCTTCGATGTATGCCGATGTTGCGAACACTGAATAAATGGCTTAAACTCCCCCTGTGAATATGAGCAAAAATATTACCATCACGGCGGTCATCCCGGCCTTTAACGGCGCTGCGCACATCCGGCGGGCAATTGACAGTGTGCTGGCGCAAACGCGCCCTGCGGACGAAATCATCGTCGTCGATGACGGCTCGACCGATTCAACGGCGGAGCTTGTACGTGCCTATGGCGACCAGGTGCGGCTGATCGAGCAGTCTAACGGCGGCGCCTCGGCAGCCCGCAACACCGGCATTCTGGCCGCGACAGGCGACTGGATCGCGTTTTTGGATGCCGATGATGAATGGCTGCCCAATCGCCTGGCCGTACAAACAGAGATTCTTAGACACCATCCCGATCTTGTCTGGGTATCGGGCAATGCGATCTCCTGCTCTTGTGCTGAAAACCGGCAAGCCCCCGACGTGAAGCCAGACACCGTACGACGCTTTTTGGGTGATAAAGTCTTTTTGAACGATTATCTGGCGGGATACACAAAAGGCATTCGAGGAAATACAGACACAAAGCTGATTCGCCGTGATGTACTTGTTGAGGCCGGGTTTTTTGACCCCTCATTAAAAAAAGCCGAGGATATTGAATTGTGGTGGAAGATCGCCTATCGCCATCCGAGGATCGGATTCGTGGCCGAGCCGCTGGCAATCTATCATCTCGGCACATCGCAAAGCCTCAACAAAAATAAAATGCAGGGCCGATTTTACGCTGACCTGATCGCCCGGCATCTGACACTGGCCGAACAATTTGATCGGCTAGACAGCTTTCGCCCACTGGCCGAACACCTGCTGCGCGGCTGGATGCGGAGCATGCTCTTTGACGCCCGCGCCGAGGACATCCGCCTGATCCTGAACGAGTTCGGTTCGCTTTTTCCTGTGGGGTATCGCCTCTGGATGCGGCTGCTGACCAGATTTCCGCGTACCACCGCCGCCGGCTGTCATACGCTCTCAAAAATCATCCGCACACTTCACCTGCGACGCCGCGTCGTGCTGCCGCCAAAACCAGGCCGGTGATCTGGCATTGCAGTCAACAATCCCGGATTTGGCTACCTTATTTTACGGGCGCGAACCCAGAGAAAACGAGGCCCTTCGGCAGCCTGGGGTGAGCCGTCTCTGAAATGGCGGTAGAGGTCTCCCCTGGGGCCGGGCTTTGCCATGCGATAACCGACAACCTCAACGTCTTTCAGGAGAGCTTGATTGATCTTCGCTTCTGTCAACGTCTGAGGCTCGCAGACCGAGGCGTCCTCATCCAGGTTGAACGAGCCGATCAATTCTCCGTCAGGCTTTAGAATGCGACGAAGTTCAGCACACATCACATCAAAATGATCGACATGATCCATCGCATTGACAGTAAACAAGATATCCACTGACTCATCCGGCAGAGGAATCGCTGTTTCTGTAGATTGAACGTAGCGCATAGGTTGACTATCAATATTCAGAAGACGGTATTTCTCAACAAGAACATCAATCCCGATCCGATCCTTCGCGGCCGTCGCCCAGCAGAGGCTGCCGCACGGCCCGCATCCGAAGTCGGCGACCACCTTGCCGCGTAGAAAACTGTCATCTGTTTCGCCGGCCATTGCCAACATAAGGTTGCGATACCAGTCATTTCGGAATACACCGCCGTCATTGATCAACTGGTTGTACCAGTAATAAAATTCAGAGGTGTGCTTGACTCCCGGGATTGACAGGAACCCGGCAAACTTCAACAGATAAGAACGGATGCTTTTCGGAATGTATTTTAGATACAACATAAATCTATTCACCGTGGAGTTCTATGAAAATTGTCTTGTATGTTTCGATAATCGTCTTGATATCGTGATGTTTTTGGATGTAATCCTGCCCGTTTTGTCCCAGCTCGGAGCCCAGCGGTGTATCTGTCAGTTCACCCAGCATCTGACAAAAATGCTCCCAGTTGCCCTCGGCGCAGCGGCCGCAGTGGTGCGCATCCAGAAAGTCATCCGGATTGACCCGCAGCGACAGAATCGGCGTACCGCTTTTGGCCGCCTGCACAAACGTATTGGGAAACCCTTCCGAGTCGCTCGTATTGACAAACACCGCCGCCTGCTCAAAATAGCGGTCCGTTTCATGAAACGGCACACGCCGGATAAACGTCAGATTAGCGATCTGCCCGGCCTGTGCGGCGAGTTGTTCGTACGTGTTATCGCCTGTACCCTGCTGGCAGATCATCGTGAAGGTTTTTTGCGGAAAAGCTTTTGCCAAATCCAAAAACATATCGGGTCGTTTTACTGGCATACTTCGTCCGGCCCACAAAATACTTCCGTCTTTTCTTGACTGCGATGTTGAACTCAGATGACAGGCATTTCGAATGACGATGGGTGTTCGACCGACGGTTCGCTGCATATTGGCAACGTCTTTTTCATTCTGTGTAATCAGCACATCGGCCTGCCGGAAAGCCCATTTGACAAAATATCTGCGTATCGGGTGCCGGCGAAAATAAGTCCCGTCGGTCTCGCGGTTGGACGCTGTACGGTATACAAACTTTCGGCCGTACCTTTTGAAGAACGCCGCCGCCAGCGTCGTTCCCAGCGAGCACGCCTCATGCATGTAAATATCGGCATTTGCCCGCTTCAGCGCCCGCCAGACCGCCCCGCCTTCCAGAAGCATAAACCGGTCTGTCTTGACGGACTTGTAAAGACAGACGCCCTGGCGAACTTCGCCGTCGGGCTGGCCATAATCGCCCACCACAAAAGAGACGCTGAACCGATCATCTTTGGCCAGTTCTGTGGCCAGCAGGTACAGATCCACCTCGGCGCCGCCGAAGACTTTTTCGATCTTCGGGTTGAACAGCGGATATGCCTTGGGGGCGATAAAGCACACGCGGATTGTGTTTTGCTGTTGAGTCATTGTCTCTGTTTGCAAGTGCCTGCCACATTCATTGCGTCAGTGCGGTGCCTCAGCAGGACATC
>PXAQ01000214.1 GCA_003567095.1 Phycisphaerae bacterium | reverse complement strand
GCGCCGCACTCCAGGCAGAAACATAGATTGTGCTGGGCACGCGTCACGTTGCGGACAGGTTTTAATGGTAATACTTCTGCGATTGATTGCATGTTTCAATCTCCTGTCTGATAGCCGATGCGAAGCATCGCGTTGGCCTTCTTAATCATTAAATCGTTCACGTTTTTACAATAGGGTTATCATACCACTGAGAGCAAAAACTCTAAATAGGTAGATTGCTTAATTCGTATGTGAATATTGCTTAAAAGACGGAGCAGTAATTCCGAGCACGACGGAAGCCGCATGCATTTAACGCTGCCTGCCGCCTCTCTTGGGTTTCTGCCGTGACGATATACCCCCCCCTAAGCAATTCCCTTTGCTGGAATAAGCAATATCCGTGTTGAATACACCGCTTTTGGGGCGTAAAGTACGGTCAGCGTATCGTGGTCAGGTTCAGTTACCGGGCACGATTAATGGATATGTTCTTGCGGAATAAATGGAAAGGATCAGTTATGAAGCGATGTAAATTGCGACATTTTGGTGTAGTGATGATGGTGGGGCTTTTGTTGACGGCAAGCTCGTTCGCACAGTCCGAGGTTGACATCGAAGGCATCGAAACGCTGCGCATTGTCGGGCGGGCGTTTTCACAGGTAGCCGAAAGAGCCGTGCCGTCTGTGGTGGCCGTGCAGGTTGAAACCGTCGAGCAGGTTGAAACAACTTTTGAAGGCTCGCCGTTTGATCATGAGTTTTTTGAGCGGTTTTTCGGATTCAGTCCGCGGGAGCCGCGCCAGCGCCGCCGTGTGGGACAGGCATCCGGGTTCATTGTCAGCCAGGACGGCTATGTGCTGACCAATTACCATGTTGTCGGCCGGGCCGATACCATCCGCATTGTAATGGGCGACGGGCGGACGTTTGAAGATATCGAGATGGTAGGCTACGATGAACGCACGGATGTGGCGCTGCTGAGGATCGAGGACAATGACCAGGACTTGCCGTACCTTGAACTGGGCGACTCGGAAGCGCTGAATGTCGGCGAATGGGTGGTGGCGGTCGGCAATCCCTTCGGGCTGACAGAGACGCTGACGGTCGGGGTTGTCAGCGCCAAGGGTCGGCGCATCGGGCGCATTCGCGACGACCGGTATCAGGATTTTATCCAGACCGATGCCGCGATTAACCCGGGCAATTCCGGCGGGCCGCTGCTGAACCTGGATGCCCAGGTCATCGGTATCAACTCGGCGATCATCACCGGCACAGGCGGCTATATGGGCGTCGGCTTGGCGGTGCCGAGCAATATGGTGGTGCGCATCAAAGAGCAATTGATTGAAACCGGGCGCGTCGAGCGCGGCTATATCGGGATTATGATGCAGGATCTGACCGAGGAGCTGGCGGCCTATTTCGATGTGGACATCCGAGAGGGTGTACTGGTGATGGATGTTATGGATGATTCGCCGGCTGAGGCGGCCGGCTTGCAGGCTGACGATATTATTGTCCGGATCAATGACGAGGACATTTCGGATTCTCAGGATGTGCGCCATTTCATTGCCTTTACCTCGCCGGACACCGATGTTGAGATGGTTGTTATCCGCGACGGTCGTGAGCAGACCCTGACGGTCACCGTCGGCACGCGCGAAGAGGTGGTTGCCGACGAAACGGGCGAGATCGGCCGGGCACTTGGCTTGATCGTGGACAACGTCGATGAAGAGGCGGCCCGGCGCCATAACATTCCCCCGGAACAGGGGGTACTGGTCCAGGAGGTCCGCTCGGGCACCCCGGCTGATGAAGCCGGTATTCGACCGGGCATGGTGATTCAGAGTGTCAATCGCATCCCGGTCAATTCCGTTCGAGCGTTCAATGAGGCGCTGCTGGAAACCGAGCAGACCGACCAGGCGCTGCTGTTGGTCCGAGCCGAAGAGATTGCTCAGTATGTCGTTCTGCGTATGCCCTGACCCAAAGCGGGCAATAACAGAGCCCACACCAATGGCCGGACGCTTTAAGCGTTCGGCCGTTGGTGACCTTTTGTGCGCTGCGGTTGTGCCAGACCCGAGGCACTCAGCGGTGCGTCTTGGGCCGTTCTGTTTTGGATCGCCGCCGGTCGCCCTGCGGCTCGGCAAGCAGCAGGTTTTGCACAAACAGCTCACGGGCCCGGTTGCGCAGGTAAAGCATCGAACCTCTTGCCTCGGCTAGCATGACCTCAGGGCTGATGTCCGGGTTGCCCGCCAGTTCGAGTATCAAAGACCCTCGAAAATCCGTCCGCCAGAGTTCACTGAGCAGCCGGGGCCAATCGATGCCGCCGCGCCCGGGCGGGAGGTGGTCATCCTCTTTGCCGCGGTTGTCGTTGGCGTGAAGCATGCGTAAATGGCCGATGAGCTTGAGGACCATGGTGTCCAGTTCGCTGGACAGGTGTGCGTGTCCGGTATCCAGGCATACGCCCGGCGAGACGTCCTGCACCGTGCCCAGGATCCAGAGCATATCCCGTGTATTGCCGAACAGCAGATGCGGGAGCATATTTTCAAGGGCGATCGCGATACGCCGCGTTTTACAGTATTGCGCGATCGTATGAATCGCTTCGGCGGCATAATTCATGCGATCCACTATTTCGCCGCGTGATTTGTCTTTGGGCTTTTCCGGGCCGGGGTGAAAGACGAAGTGGCGCACCTCAAGCGCCGCCGCGGCGTCGGCGGCCCGCAGGATTTCGTTTAGAGACTCCTGGCGCTGTTTTCGGGAGGGGCTGGTCAGATCGATATCCTCGGCGAACGGCGCATGAAACGAATAGGCCTCCAACCCCAGATGGCGCATTTTATCGGCCGCTTTTCTGACGGCGCCGCTGTCGTGATAATCCAGGTGCGCCGGCGATGAGCATATCTCGAGCATGGTAAAGCCGCTGTTGCGAATCGCCTGGAGGCAGTCAAAAATGCTCGTCTGGTAAAAACAGCCGGTCGACAGTCCGATTGCCCAGTCCATCATAAGCAGACCCTTTCCAGCGCGTGGTCACGGCAGGCTGAAAGCCCGCACGGCGGCGTGCCGTTGCGCGAGCAAATCCCCATCCGGCGGGACTGCTCACAGGTCATATCCGCCAGATTGTCACGGCCCGCGGCGATCAGGCCCGCAAACAGCCTGACGAAAAACTCGCTGCGACTGACGGCCTCATACACATACCAATATCGGCCCCATCCGAAATTTTTCTCGTATCGGCTGCGCATCAGGCCGGCGATGTCGCTGGGGTGCCAGTCCATCCCCAGAAGGCCGCAGACCACCAGCCGCATACAGGCAGGCTCAAGCAGGCGGGGGTTGGGGTGCTGCAGAATGTCCCGCACACATTCCACCGGTATGCCGTCGATCGCTTTGTCATAGGTGTGCGGCCACTGCTTCGGCGGCTGCGGGGGCTTGCTGTAAAACCACGTGTGAAACGCCGCCAGCGGGGACGCTTGATAATCGTCTATCAACTTGCCGCATGTGCCGTCCTGCTGGGGGATCCAGGTATGTGTGCCGCCGGCCAGGTCGGCGGCTTTGGCCAGGTCGCGCATTGTCGCAACGGCTTCTTTGGTTTCGAGCCGATTGCAGGGCACGGGGACCATGTCCGGAACAAGACTTTTAAGGTCCTCTGTCAGCATCCGGTTTTGCCACGGTTTGAGGTATGCACTGAAAGGCAAGCGCACCACACGCGTATCGAGCTGGTCGGCATACTCACTGATATCCAGACATATCAGTTCTCTGCCGTGCTCTTGGGGGGCGACGAGCTGGCTGGCCGCGTATAAGGGGATGCGGCATTGATCGCGGCACTTTTCGATGATGCGGTGGGTCAGGTATTCCATCATAAATCCGGCGCCATGAAACGCGCTGCCCAGATGAGCCGAGAGTGTCTCTTCCTTTGGGCCGCGCACCTGGGCATAGCGCAGGAGACCCTCTTTTGGGGTGTGATCAAGCTGTGCCAGTTGAGCCGCATCGTCAGAGGCCGCCCCCACACGCCAGATAAAATGGTGTCCCCGCCCGCTGATCATATGCAGCGGGGTAATATGATACTCGGCCAGCAGGTCGGTGACCGCCCGGCTGACCGGCTCGAGCAGGTCAAAGACGCGGTCCGGGTATACATAAGCCTCTCCGGGAAAATCATAATTGACATAGTCCATATCCAAATGAAGAATGACGGACTTTTTGTCCCAGAGCGAACGGCCAATATCGTGTTGATTTTCAAGAAAATAATGCAGCGCGGCCGGTTCTTCAGGCAAAAACCGGTCATTAGCGGCGTCGCAGCAACGTGCAATGTAGACGCTGCTGACCTCGTTTGGCCTGGTTCCGCCGAGGAATTCAAGCATGCGGCGCTTCACGTCCGGACGGTTGTAATAAGTACGCAGTTGCATCGCAGGGTCAATGTCTCTGCCGGTTTATTGCGGCACTGTCAGGTTTGCTGTCCATAGTAATCTTCAACCAGGGCGATCTGTTCGTCGGAAATGCTGTCGGCGGTGCGAAAGGCCGGGCTGTTGCGGACGGTGGGGGCGTCAAAATCGACGTAGATATGCCCGTCTGCCCACTCTACCCGTTCGACGTACGCGGCGGGTATCAGCACCACAGTGCCTTGCGGCTCGGACAGCTCGCAGACGAGATACACAACCTCCCATGTCTCGGTGTCGATGACCACGTCGCACAGGCGGCCAATATCTTCATCCGTGGTGTCTACATGAAAAAAGGTTTCCAGGTCGCTGACACTCTGCAGGTCGGTCGGTTCGGCGTCTTCGAGTACATCGCCTTGCGCGTCGGCGGGGTCTGCAGACTCTTCAAACG
>PXAQ01000219.1 GCA_003567095.1 Phycisphaerae bacterium | reverse complement strand
TTTGGCAATCGATCGGGCACTCGACCACCAGCCGCTCGATGGGCTCCTGGCGCAGGCCCTCGACGTAGCGGATAATCACGTTGGGTTTGCCGACGCACAGCTCATAGCCCTCGCGCCGCATGTTTTCCAGCAGGATGCCCAGGTGCATCAGGCCGCGTCCGGAGACTTTGAACTCCTCGGGTGTATCGCCCGGCTCGATGCGGAGGGCGACGTTGGTTTGCAGCTCTTTGTCAAGGCGCTGCTTGATCTGGCGGCCGGCGACGTATTTGCCCTCGCGCCCCGCAAAAGGGCCGTCGTTGATGCGAAAGGTCATATGCATCGTCGGCTCGTCGATGGCGACCACCGGCAAGGCGCTGGGAGCCTCGGCGCAGGCGACGGTGTTGCCGATATCGACCGGGTCCAGCCCCGCGATGGCGCAGATATCGCCGGCCTCGACGACATCGACCGGCTTTCTGCCCAGCCCGTCAAAGGCGTAAAGCTGAACGACTTTCTGCTGGGTGTGCCGGCCCTGGTTGTCGATGACGGTGATGCGCTGGGCCTGCTGAACGCTTCCGGCAAAGACCCGCCCGATGGCGATGCGGCCGACATATTCGGAGCGATCCAGCGTGGTCACGAGCATCTGAAGAGGTTGTTCGGTGTCGTCTTTAGGGGCAGGCACCTGGCTGATGATCGCGTCAAAGACCGGCTTGATGGTGTCGCCTTTCTGGTCGGCGTCCACGGTCGCCCAGCCGTCTCGCGCCGAGGCATACACAATCGGGAAATCCAGCGCCTCATCGTCGGCGTTGAGCGAGACGAACAGGTCAAAAACTTCGTTGACCACATCATCCGGTCGAGCGTCGGTGCGGTCGATTTTGTTGACCACGACAATGGGCTTGAGTTTGTGCTGCAGGGCCTTGCCGAGCACAAACCGTGTCTGGGGCATCGGGCCTTCAAAGGCATCCACCAGCAGCAGCACGCCGTCGGCCATCTTGAGAACGCGCTCCACCTCGCCGCCGAAATCGGCGTGGCCGGGGGTGTCGATGAGGTTAATCTTGTATTCATTGCCGTCCGGGTCGGTGTACCACAGGGCGCAGTTCTTGCTCAGGATGGTGATCCCCCGCTCCCGCTCCAGCGGGTTGGAGTCCATAATCAGCCCGTGCTGGCCGCCGGCCAGCTTGTTCAGCTCGGCGTCACGGAACATGCCGGACTGGTACAAAAGCTGATCGACCAGCGTTGTTTTGCCGTGATCAACGTGAGCAATAATAGCCACATTTCGAATATATCGGGGCGATGACATCGATTTATTGCTGCCTCAAAAATTGACAATACGAATAGTTCTTACGAAGTGTTTAGAGCGGCGGAATGTACCATCTGCACAAACAATGTCAACACATTTTTACGTGCAATCTCGGATTTCTCGCTCACACGACAACGAGCGAATGTGGCGCAAGGGTCACGCCGGAATACCGCTGGCCGTCACTTCAGACTGATCATCACCGAGCGGCCCTTTTGATTATAGGCGATTTTGTTTTCGCAGGCCAGCCAGCCCAGCCCCTGATAAGCGATCTGTGCGGTCAGTTTCGTGCGTTTTGGAATATCCGTAATGCTGATCGGCTCGGAGCTGTTTTCCAGTAAATGCCATATCTGTCCTGCTGCCTGCCCTATTGTTTCGCGCATATCTGTACCTCGATTGTCTTAAGTTTGTTTTCCGTAAGTCGCCCAAGGGGCCTGTCGAACACAAGGGCCCCTGGCCAACCCAATCAATCCATTGCCATCAGTATTGCCCGGCCCGTGGATTTTGTCAAGCACTTGTTCAGGGTATTCGTATAAAAATTAAAGTGGTTGCAAAAAACCAAAACGCATGTCACTGGCCGTATTCTCTTGTCTGTTCTGGGTCGGCGGCGGGGACATCGTTGGGCCTGAAGTAGCGCCCATCGCGGAAAAACGCACCATGCTCTTCGATGATCTCCTGTTCGATGGCGGCCATAATGACAGGCAGTGCCTCGTGGATATTGATACGATTTTCCCCGCCGTCCGGGTAAACGATGCGCAGGATCCGGTCGCGTTCAAATTCACGCGGTTCGACCTCCAGTGTTACGCCAATGCCGTATTGCTCGACCACATCCAGCTGCGGCGCGGGATACGGCTGCGGCTCGGCCTCTTGACAAACACCCGGTACCAGCATCGGCCAGACCAGCCCGTCATGCAGGCCGATATCCGTATTTCGCACGTGCATCGTAACGAGCAGATTGCCGTCAAACCATTGGCCGCGCATCTGTTCGGCCGCGGCGCGGGCAACATCGGCCGATTGGATGCCGAGATATTTCATTTCCTCATGAAGCAATGTCGTCATCGCTTCATCGTACGACTTATCACTGCGAATGGCTCGGGCGCCCAAGTGCACCCCGATCGTGTTGGAATAGGTATCCTCCCACGAAAACGCTGACGGAAATTCCGGCAACACGCCCATTGTCTTATACCCGTAAAACGTCAGCACTTCATGCCAGTTGATCAGGACAAAGCTGAAGTACTGAGCCAGCTCGAAAGCCGCTGCGCGGGCGATGTAATCCCTTTGATCTTCATCCAGTGTTTTCCAGTCGGGCGGATAGGAAAATGACGCAAAGAATCGCGAGCGATCGACATTGAGTTTGAAACTCAACTGGGGCTTATTGCGCATCAGGCTTTTATAAGTTTCGCCGTACAGATAGCGCACATGATCGGCGGCGATTCGCAGGTGTGCAATGTCAACATGGCCCCCGCGACAGGTATAGACGATCCCGTTGGTTTCAAAGATACTCGCATAGCTGTGCTCACCCAAATCGGTCAACCCTATGAAATTTGTCCCGGGCGTCGAAGTGGCATAGCTGCCCATGCGCGGCCTGGGCTGATTGGAAATACTGCATCCCACGGCCGCCAGCGCCAGTCCTGCCCAAAGTGCCATCTGCCCGTATCGTTTGAACCCATAACCGATATTTTTTTTCCGCTGTACAATAAATCCTGTTCGAACCATAATCTGCCCTCAAGACAATTAACAGTTTTAATTGTGCGTATGTGTCATTTATCCGTCTCGACGCTGGACGTCAGTGTGTTATCCCTTGGCCAGCACCTGCTGAACGCGGCTGTCCATCGCGGCCTGATCCATCCTGAAGCTGTTCAGACCCGCCAGGTTCATCAGCGCATCAAGCCCGGCGGCCTGTGAGGCCAGAAGCGACTGCCAGTTGGCCAGATGAGGGATCTTTCCTTCCTGCCGACTGATGTCGTTTTGCTCTTCGGTCCATTTGACCAGGATATCAGAACACCCGTGGTCGGCGAAGTATCCAAGAAGCTGATCGGCGTCAAACGCGTCTATATTTTCTTTTTCCAAGCGGTCAACGCATTCTTTCAATGTATCCGGCACATCCCAGAGGGTATTCAGACCCGCGGCGTCCAGCCATTTCGGATCATCCACGCCGGGCTGATAGTCCGCATGCGTCTTGTCCTGAATCTGCTGGTCGCTTAGGCCCAGCGCAAGAAATTGCTGCGCGGTATCGGGCGGCAGGGTCATCACGTCCAGCCCCATCAAGTCCGCCGCCTGCCGGCCCGAGCGAAAACTGGCGCCGATCTGGAGCGTCTGGAGACCCGATTCGGTTCGCAACGCGCGGAGCATCGCCTGCGAGGCCAGCGTCGCTTTTTCGCCGATGTATTCGCCGCTGCCCAGTTTATTGGAAGCGGCGAAGCTGTTGAGCCGCCCCAGGAACACATTCACAAAGGACGGCTTGCCAATCCGTGCGATCAGATAATTCTGCCGCGCGGAAAAACCGAGCGTATGATTGACGGAAATGCTCAGTGCGGATATTTTTCGCGTCGCCAAAAGCCCAGCCGGTGTGAAGGGAATCTTGACGATGAACCGTGTCGGATGGATCGCGTGGAATCGACGGGCATAGGCCACGGCGGCCTCGCTGTCATCGGCCAGATCGGTATGTTCTTCTACAGATACAAAAGCATCGAACAAGGCCACCAGCCGCAAGCCGTGAACGGCATTGAGAATAAAGGCAATTTCCAGCAGTTTCTGGCGTTCCGGCAAGCCGGGAAACCCATCCAGCATTGCCCCGGCCTCACGCACCAGGTCATCGTATTGGCCGGTCTGGACCTCTTTGTTCAGCAGGGTATTGTTGGTGGTCAACGCGCTGAATTCGGGTGTCCAGCATTGCTCGATATGGCTGATGCTTCCGGTGTCCAGCCATAAGTGAGTGCCCAGCCGCCGCATAGCCGCCCAGAGAGGATGCGAATCCCGGGATACACCCGGCGGGGTCTCGGCGGGGATGTGGTCCAGAATAAAGGTATGGACCGCTTGTCCCAGCTTGGAATCGTTGTCAAAAGCAATCATGACTCTATCCTTTCACGACATAGTGAACACGGTAACCAGAGTTTAAGGCTTATAGTGCCTCTGTCCTGAGACACCTTAGATGGGAGTCTTTTCTATTTCAACTTCTTTTTTCGGGTAACATTTGATCATTGATCGGCTTCTTTTAAGTGTTCTTAACACAGGCTCGCTTTTATCCCTCATGCCGCAAGACCGACATGCGGCACAGCCGTTTGATGGCGATAGGTGTGTTTTGACAGCGTAAATTTGTGTCAAAAGCGCTGCTTGACGTCGGGAGTGTTTTTTGGGATAATACGCAGTTCATGAGAAAAAAAGTTGCCATATTAGGTTCGACCGGCTCGATCGGCTGCAATGCCATCGAGGTCATCGGCGCGCTGTCGCCGGCGTTTGAGGTGGTCGCGATCTCGGCTCACAGCAAAACAACGCAGTTTTGTGAGCAGA
>PXAQ01000021.1 GCA_003567095.1 Phycisphaerae bacterium | reverse complement strand
TCATGTTCTTTGCTTGTGTGATTGCCTTGGGTCTTGCCAAGAGCCGCAAAGAAGTCACTTCGGAGGACTATTTTCTTGCCGGCCGCGGGCTGAAGTGGTGGCTGATCGGTTTTTCGCTGATTGCCGCCAACATTTCGGCCGAGCAGTTTGTGGGGATGGCCGGGCAGGCCGCCTCACCGGGGATCGGCTTGGCGGTGGCAAGCTATGAGTGGATCGCGGCCATTACGCTGGTGGTAGTGGCGTTCTTTTTCCTTCCCAAGTTTCTCAAAAGCGGGATATTTACGATCCCTGAATATCTGGAATATCGCTTCAACCATTCGGCCCGGCTGGCGATGTCGGCCTTGATGGTCATCGTTTTTGCCGGTGTGACGATTCCGACCGTGATCTATCTTGGCGCCAGGACGCTGGGGCCATTATTCCCGCAGGCGATTCTCGGCATACCGGTGAACGTGGTGACGCTATCGTGGTTTGTGGGTATTCTGGCCGCGTTGTATGTGGCCGCAGGGGGGCTAAGGGCCGTGGCCTGGGCGGATTTGATCCAGGGCTCGGCGCTGATTGTCGGTGGGGCGATTATTATGGTGCTGGCCTTTATGGCGCTGGATAATCCCGGTGCCTATGAGGGGGTCGATAAGGGATTTGTGTATCGGTCGCTGGGGGTTGAAGAAGGCGCGACGCTGGGTGAAAAATTTGCCGTGCTCAAAGACGAGCAAATGAGCATGATTCTCCCCCGTGAGAGTACGTTTTTGCCGTGGACGGCGCTGCTGTTAGGCATCTGGATCCCCAATTTTTATTATTGGGGCCTGAATCAGTTTATTATGCAGCGAACGCTGGGGGCCCATTCGCTTCGTGAGGGACAGCGCGGTGTTGTGTTTGCTGCCTTTTTGAAGCTGCTGATACCGTTTATCGTTTGTGTTCCCGGGATCATTGCATTTACGCTTTATGCACCGATGATGCATGAAAATGCGATGCAGATGCCAGGTCTCAACAGGCCTGCGCTGGAGACCTTCGCCGAATTGAAGGACAGTCCCGAAGACAGTGATATGATTTTCAGATTCAATGCGGACTTTGCTCAGATGCAGCCTGAATTGACCGATGAGATCATTCAGTTCAATGCCGCCGTGCTTGGGCTGGGCGTGCCGGAAGGGGAAGATCTTGCCCAAGCCAATCATTTACTGGTTGAGCATGCCAGGCAGGAAAGGCCGGATATTCGCCGAAGCCGGCAACTGGTGGGATATGACTATGACGGCGCTTTTCCGCTTTTGATTCGTTATTTAACGCCGGTAGGACTTCGCGGATTTGTTCTGGCGGCCTTGATGGGCGCGGTCATCAGCTCGCTGGCCTCAATGCTCAATGCCGGCTCGACCATCTTTACGATGGACTTGTATAAGGATTGGTTTACCAAGAAAGAGTCCGTCAACCATAAGCTTCTGATTTTCATCGGGCGGATATGTGTGGGGGTACTGGTTGTTATCGGCTGCCTGATCGCCCCGCTCCTGGCCGATCCCCGCTTTGGTGGCGCGTTCGCCTTTATCCAGGAGTTCCAAGGCTTTATCTCGCCCGGCATTCTGGTGATATTTTTGTTCGGCTTATTCATTAAGAAGGCACCGCGCATGTGCGGAGTGCTGGGGCTGATTCTAAGTCCGGTTGTTTACGGCGCCCTGTTTTTCTTCTGGAGCGATCTGGCATTTCTGAATCGCATGGCGCTGACGGTGGGAATCATTACCGCCGTCCTGGCCGTGGTGACGGTGATGCGTCCGCTGCCGGCGCCGGTGACGCTGCCCGAGCAGACACGCATCGAGATGGAATGGTCCAGAGGCTCCATGTACCTGGGCGGTGTCGTGATAGCGGCGACGATCGCACTGTACATTATTTTCTGGTAAGATGAGGTTGAATATTTATGCTATCGTTCGAAGACCAAAAAGCAATTGATCAGCTCAAAGCGCTTGCTGCAACGGCAAAGCTCGATATTGCCGGCGCCAAAATTCGCCGCTCATCGTCGCGGTTTTGCCTGGGCGTTGAGCATGGCGATTACAACGGCACGGAACTGTTCGGGGTCGGGACGGACCGCTTTATCTGGATGGCCTACAAGCCCAACGGAACCCGAACCATGCGGCTATACAGCGGCAACTTTCCCGACGACGGCGTCGTAACGGTTGACCTGGACAGCATCCCTGCGCCCCAAAGCGCCGCCAATGCCGATACCTGGGCACGATTTCCCTGCGGGGTCGCGTATGTTCTCAACGACGAGGGGTTCTCGCTCAAGCAGGGCATGGACGCGGTGCTGATCGGCAACATCCCCGGCGGCGGGATGAGCCGCAGCGCATCGCTGTCGTTGAACCTGATTCTGTCTGTCCTGGAGATTAACGGCATCGCCGCGCCAGATATGATGCAGGTGGTCGATCTGGCCCAGCGGGTGGAAAACGATTACATCGGCTCGCCCTGCGGCAAGCTCGATCAGATTATGATCGCCTTCGCCAAAGAAGGTATGGGCACACACTACAAACCCGCCGACCGTTCCGTAGCGTACGTGCCGCTGGGCGGCAAGGCAAAGGATTTTCGCATCGTGGTGATGGATACCGGAACGGTCCGCCCGGGGCTGGAAAAATCGACGTACAAAGTCCGCCGCGCCGAGTGTGACGAGCTGGTCGAAAAGGCTAAAGCTGCCGGTTTTGACATCAGTTGCCTGGCTGATATTCGCGATAAGGCGCTGTTTGATAAGATCAAATCACACTTTGAAACAGACGCCCCGCACCTGGTCGCGCGGATGGATTATATCTACAACGCCCAGAAGCGATTCTACTCGATGATGGACGCCTGGAAAGCCGGCGATATTGAGACCGTGGGAAGCATTTTCCGCCAGGACGGTATCGGCCTGCGGGATGATTATGTTATTTCGGGCCCTGAATTGGAAACGATGTGCGACATCGTCCGCAGCGTCCCCGGCGTGCTCGGCGAGCGGATGCTCGGCGGCGGCGATAAAGGCGCAGCCGGCGCGCTGGTGCTGGCTGAGGCTGCCGAGGCGGTCAAACAGGCCATCGAGACCGCCTATCCCCGAAGCCGGCCGGCCTATGCGGATAAATACGCCACCCACACCTGCAAAGTCGTGGACGGGATAAAGGTGTTGGAGGGGATGCTGGACACATTATAAGGGGTGTTCAACAACAATTCGACAGTTAATTCGAGTGTTTTAGCGAGGATTGCTGTGTTGCGGCGGCGAAGGCGGCGGGGAAGGGCTGCAGGGCTCGTTGGAAGATGCCTAGGCTGTAGGCAATGACCAGCCCATAGTTGGTTACGGGCACACCGGCCTGGCGGCATTTGAGAATGCGATTGAGCATAGTGCGGCGATTCCACATGCATGCGCCGCAGTGGATGACCAGCTTGTACGGCGTCAGATCGTCGGGGAAGTCCTGGCCTTGGACAGTGGTAAAGTTGAGTTTGCCGCCGACGTACTGGGTCAGCCAGCGGGGAATCTTTACCCGTCCGATGTCCTCGCCGATGGGATGATGGCTGCAGGCCTCGGCGACGAGGATGTTATCGTCGGGCTGCAAGGTATCGACCGCCATGGCTCCGAGCGTCTGGGTGATCAGATCGCCCTTGAAGCGGGAATAGAGTACGGAAAAGCCGGTCATGGGCACCTCTGGGGGTGTGTCGGCGGCGACTTTCAAAAAGGCCTGTGAGTCGGTGACCACCAGCGCCGGTGGGGTTTTGAGATTATCCATGGCCGCCCTCAATTCCCGTTCCTTGACCACCATACAGATCGCATCGCTGTCGAGCAGGTCGCGGATGGTCTGGACCTGCGGCAGGATGAGCCGACCTTTGGGAGCTTCTTTGTCGATGGGCACGACCAGTATCGCCGTCTGACCCGGGCCGACCAGGTCGCCGGCGATAGGCGGGCTGTCGATAAATTCTGCCGGCGCTGCGGCCAGCAGGGCAGCGCGAAAGTCCTCCAGTCCCTGTCCGGTCGTTGAGGAAACGACAGTTACGGTAATCTGCTGTGCGTTTAACCGGCCAATCAGTTCGGCCGGCGGCGTATGCAGATCGGCCTTGTTCAGCACAGCGATGACCGGCACCCGGCGTTGCTGCAATTCACTGAGCAGCGTCTCTTCGAAGGTGTTCCAATCGCCGTCGCTTATAATGACCCCGATGTCGGTGCGGTCGATGGCCTTGCGGGTCTTGTCAATACGCAACTGGCCCAGCGCCCCTTCGTCATCAATCCCGGCCGTATCGATAAACAACACCGGCCCGATGGGCAACAGTTCCATCGGCTTTTCGACCGGGTCGGTCGTTGTGCCGGCAAATTCGGAGACAATCGAGACCTGCTGACGCACGATGGCGTTGAGCAGGCTGCTCTTGCCGACATTGCGCCGTCCGAACAGCCCGATATGTAATCGCATTCCTTTGGGTGTTGATTCTTTCATAGTTTAGTTCGTAGTTCCAAGTTTGTAGTTCGTAGTTCGTAGGATGGGCTTTAGCCCATCGCAAAAGCCGAGCCGCGTAAGCGGCCGGATTGCGTTATCCACAGCGCGACGTCCTATCGGGCAGCTTGCGCTGCCGCGCTTTTGTTATTTCGGTTCGCAGTGGGCCGTGCTTACCATCTTACTTTCGTACAAATCCCAGTCGGCAGACGGCCTCCGGGCTGATGAGCTGTTCGAACTGTGCCTCGGTCAGCAGGCGTTCTTCGAGCACAATTTGGCGAATCGTCTTATTCTGTGCTTTGGCGGCTTTGGCCAGCCGGCTGCATTGATCGTACCCCAGCGCCGGCAGCAGCGCGGTAACAATGGCCG
>PXAQ01000028.1 GCA_003567095.1 Phycisphaerae bacterium | reverse complement strand
TTTACCCGGCCGGCGAGGGGGCCTTTTTGAGCATTGCGGACATGCTGGCCTATTTTGAAAAAATGGGCGCGATGCGGGTCTCCGATCTGCATATCAAGATCGGCACGCAGCCGGCCTATCGAATCGACGGCGACCTGGTGCGTCTCAAAGGCGGGATTGTCACTGAGGCCATTGCCGAAAAACTTCTTTTTCCGCTGCTCGGCGAAAAGAACATCGCCGCGCTGCGGCAGAACAGCACAGTCGATTGCTCCTACAAATACGGCACCCTGCAGTTTCGCATCAACGCATTTCTGGACAATGACGGGCTGACCGCGGCCATCCGCGCGTTGGGCACGGATATTCCGGTGCCGGAAAAAATCGGCTTTCCCAACACCGCTTGGCAGGACATCATCCGTCGCAAGCAGGGCCTGTGCCTGTTTACCGGCATCACCGGCGCCGGCAAAAGCACCACCATCGCCTCGCTGATCCAGCGGATCAATGAAAATCGGGCCTGCCGGATTATCACGCTGGAGGATCCGATTGAATACATCTACCCCCAGCACAATTCCATGATTTCACAGCGGGAGCTGGGCCGCGACGTGGATCGGTTCGCCCACGGCCTGCGATCGATGATGCGCGAAGACCCGGACGTGATCTTTGTCGGTGAGATGCGCGACGCCGAGACGGTCTCGCTGGTCCTGACCGCCGCCGAGACCGGACACCTGGTCTTTTCGACCCTCCACACGCGCGATGTGGTCGGCACCCTGACGCGCATCCTCGACTTTTTCCCCACCGACCGGCAGGACGAGGTGCGCAATCAGCTCTCGCTGGGCCTGCGGTATGTGGTCTGCCAGAAGCTCGTGCCCCAAAAAGGCGGCAGCGGCCGCATCGTCGCGATGGAAATCCTCAACAGCAACTACGCCGTGGCCAACCTCATTCGAAAAGGAAAATTCGAACAGATTTACTCCCAGATGCAGGTCAAAACCAAAGACAAGCCCGAGGAACGGATGATTACGTTCGAGCGACACCTGGCCCTTCTGGTCAAACAGGGCCAGGTCGAACTGCTCGAAGCCCAGAAATGGGCCAACGACCTGAAAAGCTTCAATGACACCCTCAAATCCGGACACTGATAAGCCAGTTTTTGAGACTTATGTCTCTCAGTGTCCATTTGGCCTATTGAATCGACGTAACCGTTCACACCGCAAAAACCTTTTTTTTGTCGCGAAAACTGGATTTTTACCTGTGAACGGTTACCAATAGACTAATATACATCCGCTTCGCTGACCGGTGCACCGAACAGGTTAACCCTCAGACAAACACTTTGTCAGGGGGCAGCAACCGTTCGACTAGTAACCCAGGGCCTGAGCAATCGCCTCGGAGAACACCGGCAAATCGCCCGGCACGCGAGAGGTAATGATATTGCCGTCAACAACCAGCTCGGTATCTCTGTAGTAGGCCCCCGCCTCGACCAATTCATCCGACAGACCGCCAACAATCGTCGCCCGCCTGCCTTCCATCAAGCCGGTGGCGATCAGCAACCGCGGCCCCCCGCAAATCGCCGCGACGGGCTTACCCGTCTCAACGAAGCTCTTGACAAACGCAACCACCGTCTCGTCCTCACGCAGACGACCGGGCGAACGCCCGCCGGGAATCACCAGCGCATCAAACTGGCCCACCGTCACCTCATCGACCGTCCGTTCAATCGTAACCTCAACATCGCTGTTATATGCGACGACGGTTTCAACGGCCGGGCCGATTACCGTCACCATAGCTCCGCGATCCCGAAGATAGTCCTTCGGATGAAGCGTTTCCTGATCGTGAAACCCCTCTGTAATCAGAATCGCCACATGCCTGCCGGCCAGTTCCATCTCCGTCGCAACCGGCTCGGTGCGCTGCCCACAGCCCAGCATCAAGACAATCACCGCCAATAAAACAACCATTCCTGCACATGTTCCTTGTTTCTTCATCGTGTTTACTCCCTAAAATAGGCGTTAGAATATAGTTTACCTTATGTTAACTCTCTCTGCTATTAGTCTGATCACGATTGAGTTTTCCCGTTCCTGCGCGGCTATGTAGTGTTGCGTTATCCAGTTACAGGTTTCCGCGCGGGAATTTTCTACCCAAAAATCTACTTTGTGCATATACGTCTCTGCCCCGGAAAAGTTCTCGTAAACCCTGAATTTTAACGATTTTGGAAACAATAAAAGCGTCAGACATTTTTGTTGTCTTGACCCCCTAAAATTTGACCCCTTCAAATCCAGCTTGCGGGTGCCGCGAGACCGACTCATCCATCTCCGCCCATCGATATATTTCTTTGTGAAAGTGCCATCGACGTACGGGAGCAGGCACTCACCAAACGATATTACGCGCGCTCACTTATTGATACCTTCAATGGAGTGGTGCTGTTGCTGGTGGTGTCGCTCTATTCGGTAACGCTCTAAAGCGCTGACAGTTAACCACATAAAAAAACTGACTAAAGCTATCATAAGGAATAATTTCAAAATTCCTTTTAAAGTCAGCAGTTCGCCGGTGCTTAGCAAGGCAGCAAAGGCTAAAAGACCGGCCACCGCAGAAAACCAATAGAAAAGCAGTTAAATTAAAGGTGTCCGGTACTTTTTTCTCTTCATCAGGCCGTAGTCGCGTATCCGCATGGCGAACCGCTCGATGCCTTTGGACAAAATCTGATCGAGTGCCGTAACACTGGCATTCTTCATAAATAGCCGCAACCGCCCGTTGGCACGGTTGAGAACATGGTAAAAATACCCGCCAAATGTTATCCGTTTCGGTCGTCCCATAATAACGAAAGCGTACCATAAAAAGGAAAAATGTCAACCCAAAAGTACCGGACACCTTTAACTTCTCCTGTTCATTGCTCATCCCCCAAATACTGCGTATATCTCTCCTGCAACTCATTCAGAAAGTTATCCATTCCGGCCTTATAGGCAGAGGTGCATCTTCTGTCTTCACGCAGTTTTCGGTAAACTTCTGACATCTTAATGAAATACGGATACGAGCCTTCGGCTTGCTCCCGTGAATTCGGAAAAGACGGCGCGATAAGATTGATTAAAACAACTCGATACGTAAATCCCAGATCGACACTTTCATCCAAAATTTCAACGACGGCGTCTCTTCGCGAGTCACCCGGATAGACCGCTTTGAGCGCTTCTGCTTCACGAGAGGCGGCACTGTTCGGACTCAGGGCGACGCCGCGATTAAATAATCCCTCAGGGATATTTTCAAGCAGGAGCAGACAGGCGTTTTTTGCGTTGTCGAGCTTTGCGTATTTTCGTTCCAACGTATAGATTGCGACAACAGACTTGTCTTCCGCAGACAGACGACCGGAATGCTGCTCTTTGACGTAATCGAAAACGTCTTCGACGGCATCCGACGTCCTGTGTTTGGCGGCAGTTTGAAGGATGGTTAAGCGAGTCGCCTTATTAAACGCACTGTCAGGCTTGGAAAATAACTGCCCAAGCGTATCCTTGATCAATACCGATGCTGTCGTTTCGTCAAGTTCCAACACGACAACAAGGCCGTCAATCACATTGCGCATCACGCGGGCATTGGATTGATCTTGAAATGTGTCGCGAGGAGAGGGTGTAAATACATCTTCGCCTTCCTTCAGAAATTCACCAAACCTGTCCCGATACCACCGATCAATATGCCCCGCCAGATTTTTTGCCTCCTCTTTTTTCCAGTCGATTGCCACTATTTTTTCAAAAAGAAATTGACGAGTCAAAACCACAAAGCGTTCTTCCGTAGATTTATCCCATCTGATCTCGCCGCGAGTGATCTCATTTACGGAGCTGCGCATCAGCGAAGAATCATTGCTGTCCAGCAACTGTTTAATCTTTGCAATATCGTTTCTCGTGAGGTTTTGGATTTCGTTCGGCGGCCGAAAATCGATTTGCCGTGAAACAGCAACAAAAGAAACCGTCGATAATACTAACGCCACAAAGAGTGCAGATGTTTTCATCGTCTTGCCCTTTCACATCAATTTGCAAAGTTGAGGTTAAGGCTGTCGGTTAAATTATATGCGTTATATCGGAAATATCAAGGATTTTTATTGACTTGATTGCCTTCATTTTGGGGTCAATTAAAGGTGTCCGGTACTTTTTTTCGGCCTTCCTCTGTCTCTCAGGGTCGATTCCAGTCCCATTTTGTTCGCGGTTTTGAGGGTCCATTCGGTATCGCCGAGGGGGCGGCTTCGGTGGATGCTGGTGTGCACGGCGGTCAGCATTTTTGCCTCGATATCGCGGTGCACCCGCTGGGTCCAATCGGCCGGCAATGCCGCCGGCCCCGGCGTCAGCATCACTTGTGACGGGCGCCCCTGTCGAACCGCATAGCTGGACCAGGGCCAGTTGGCCGCATTGTCAACCCTTTCGGCCCGCACCGGATTGGCCTCGATATACCGCAGCACGGCCAGGCAGTGATGATCGTTCTGGACGGGAAAGCTCTTGTAGCGACCCTGGTATAAATGCCCGATCCCGACCGTGGCGTGGGCGGCGTGAAATCGCTGGACGTGGGTCAGCGTGATCCATCGCATGAAGTCCGACAGGTCGCCGTCGTGCCGCGGCCAGAGCAGCAGGTGCCAGTGATTGCTCATCAGGCAGTAGCCGCACATCCGCATGGCGAATCGCTCGATGCCTTCGGACAAAATCGGCTCGAACGCCGCAAAATCGGCATTTTTCTTAAATAGTTCCTGTTGTGGAAAGCCAGAAGTTTGCGATTTCATTTTTTGTCGCTCAATGCTGCAGGCATTGCACGTCTCACATTTCACTTTTAGCTGTTCGGTTACATTAAATTTTCTCAAAACG
>PXAQ01000210.1 GCA_003567095.1 Phycisphaerae bacterium | reverse complement strand
GGTGGAGCTGTGTCCACCTGCACATGCGCGTAAGTTGCAACGTGGTAGATGCCCATGCTGTTTTGCCATTGCTCGTGTCCACCTGCACATGCGCGTAAGTTGCAACCGTCCGGCCTCCATGTCGCTTGTTTGCAAACACTTAGCCCGACATTTCCGCGAACCGACGGGCGGCATTGATAATAACAGATTATTTCGGTCCTGCCGCCGGCATCCGTACGCATCGCGAGCCTGCGCGCTTGGGGTTCGCGACAGTCCTTATGCGCATGTAAAAGAACAGGTGTTCTCGGCGTAGGCTGCCTGCGTTATGACCCGTACACCTCTACCCGCACCCCACAGGGTCGCAGATTCAGAGATAAGCAGCCCTCGACACTCTCTTCCGAGAACAAACGGCTCCCGGCATTGCCAAAAGAGAACCGGCCCAAACGCCTTCGCCAAAGCGGTCATAGCAGCGCTGAGCAATCCGTATTATAGCAGTTTCGATAAGTCCCTGCAAGCCCTAAAATGGGGCTTCTTTCAGTGCCTGCCGCCGGCTGGCCTCCGCGGCCCACTGCTCGAACGCCTCCCGCGCGTCAAAACAGCGCCGCTGGTCATCGGTCCAGATGAAGCACCCGCTGGCCTTGTCCCGCGACAGATTGTTATCAAACCAAAACCCGTGCCCGAAAAACTTGGCCGCCAGGTTCCCCGCCGCGTTGATGTCCGCGTTGACCTTATACCCGCAATGCGGACAACGAAACAAATGCCCGCCCGGGTCCCAGATCGGATAGCCAAAATCCTGACACGCCGCCCGCGAACACTGTTCCTTGTAGGGCGCCTTGGGCTTGATCGAAAACCGCCACCCCGGCCGGTAACACCGGCTGCACACCTGGCTGGTCAGCCACGGCGAAATATCGTCTTTGCACAATAGGCCAAACTCACCTGCCTGCTGGGCAACGTGCGTCACAATCTGCCGCCGGTTCATATCCCGAAGCTGACGATTGATCCATCGCTCATCAAAGGCGTCCGGCTTGAGGGTATCCAGCTTTTCAAACACAATGATGTCCACCCCCGCACGACGCGCCGTTTCAATCAACAGATGCGCCGCCTTCTTAAACCGGTCATCGGCCATCCCGGTACGGTGATCCTGCAGCGCGACAAAATTCCGCTCTCCCGTTGGCGCATCGCCCTGTCGGCTGCGGAGCTTTTTCAGGTGGCGGTCATGCAGGCGAATCTGTCCGAGTTCCGGCAAACTGCTGTCGGACAATAGGCCCTTTTTGAGATACTTCATTTCCCAGTGGTCATCCTGTTTCGTGCCCTCGCAAATCGCGTACGCCCCGATATGGCGAATCCCCAAGTCCACACTCATCACCCGAATCGGCACGCGCTGATCGCCCGCGTCAAACAGATTGTCAGCCGTGCAACGGCGATTCTTCGTTTTCTTGAATTTCAAACGCGGCGGACAATCCTGCTCGACCAATGTAAAAAACAGCTCCCGACGCCCTTTATCCAGCACGAGTTTAACGCCTTTGACCCCCGCCTTGCGGTCCGCCGCACATTCGGCCGGGCGATCCAGCTTGCGGCCGATCTTGCCGCCCAGATACGGCGGATAACGCCCGTCGCTGGCAAACTTCTCTTTCCGCCACGCAGGCTTCAACCGGTGATCACACCCCATTCGAACATCAAACCATTTCATCTCCAGCAATCCGTCAGCATCGCAATCAATCAGGCGCATCTTGACGCACCCTTTTTCAAAATCAGCCCCTTTGTAAAACTCGTTCAATTCCAGTGTAAACCAATAAGGATGCTTGTTCGCAGACGGCAGTGTCAGGGTCGGCGGCCGCTTAAAGCGCAAATAGCGCCGCACATACGTGCGGCGAAGGCTGTCCAGCGCCTTAAGCTCGGGGTTGTTCTCGCGCAGCCAGTCAAGATACTTGCCGACGTATTTATCCTGCCGTTTTGTTTTTTTCCGGATCGCCGCCTGAACCGCATCCGGCACCGGCTTGAAATCCCCGGCCTCGGCGCGCTGTCGCCACCCAACCGTTTCAGGATGCGCCACCAGCCATTCATACCAGAGATGCCAACGGTCGATGCGTTTGCCGCGCACACGGCTGTCCCGCTTTCGCGCGGTGGGCGTTTGCCCGGCTGCCTCCTGAGCCGCCACGCGCGCCGCTTCGCAAGCACGCTCAAAGTCAGCGTAAGGCCCGTTCCAGAATGTCATAAATTCCGGATTGTCCACCTCCCACGCGTTCTTTGTTTTAAGCCATTCCGTTTTGTCCTTGCGCCAGACTGCCATCAGTTCCTGGTTGGACTTCAAAAACGCACACGCCATATCACAAATTTGATGCCAGAACTTCGCCGTGACCGCCAGCCGCCCCGGTGTCGGCTCGTGCCGGCCCTGCGGCTTGGTATGCACAACAACGCCATCGACAACGGCAAATCCTTCATGCTGCAAAAACAACGGCCCGTATTCACGATGATGATGCTTGACAAGCACAGCCCACTCCTGATCAGTTTGTGTCGACGGTGCGCCCCGCGTCAACTGGTCCATAATCCCATGTGCATCGGTATGGGAACGGGTAAGCAATAGATCCCCAAGCTGCTTGCAGAACGGACCGTATTTGCCTTTGCGCATATCCAGATACCGCTCGATCATCTGCCTGAGACAATGATTAAAAAAATAGTGAGTCCGGACAACCGCCTGTTGGGTGCGATTGTCTATGCTGGACAGCCGGGCGCGATAGGTTTTAGTTGCCATCGGTTTCCTTCAAACTCTCTCCTGTGAAAAAAGCACAGCCGAAAAACGGCCCTCTGCAAGACAGTCATAATCCGCGTCAATCCGTAAACCCGCGGTTCCAACCTTAATTACATCAATTAAACTCCACAATCCGATTTTCGTCAAGCCAATTTTTCCACGTCCCACGCCAATTCAACATTCAGCATTAAAAATTCAAAATTATCCCCCTTCGTGGTAAATCGCAAAACCTCTCCGGCAATTCAAAATTACCCTTTTTATTTTGTATGTTCATCAAACAGAACATTCCTGACTCTATCAACCCTTTTCCCCGAAAACAAAAACAGAAAAAACCGAAATCCCCTACATCCCTACATTCTTGCGTTCCTGCCCCCAAAACCCGACAAACTCAAACCTAAAAACCAAGAACTCAAAACTACCCCAATCCCGACCCCCCGAGTACCGCCGGCACCTCTCCGTCATTCCCGCGCAGGCGGGAATCCAGACCCCTCTCAAATCTCAAATTTGAGAAATCGAAAACAGAAAATTGAAAATCGAAAATACCTAAAAACCGCCCTCCAATTTCGCCAATGTTTTGCACATTTTCGGCATCATTTTGCAAAATTTCGCAATGTTTTGACACCCCAAAAAACCGCCCCGAAAACAAAAAAAAGGTATAAAAGATCGAACACAACAAAAAAACCATCAATCACCCCATACCCCTCGTCATTCCCGCGCAGGCGGGAACCCAAGCCCCTCTCAAATCACAAATCTGAACGTTGAACTTGAACCTTGAAAATCGAAATTTGAAACTTGAAATTTGAACCTTCAAACTCGAAATTTGAAATTTGAACCTTGAAACTTGAAAATTCCACCCCTCCTTCAACTTAACGACTCAACCCTGCCGGCTATCCTTTTGCCAGTCGGCCCAGAATCTCAACGCCCCGCCGGGCTTGTGCAGGGTAAAAGCATCCTTGAGCCCGTCATACAGCAGATCTCGCTTTTCCCGAAATAAAGCGCTCACACGTCGATGCGGATGAAGGATTGACCGGTGGTCTTGTGGGCACAGAGCTTGGAAATGTTTCTCTTTTGTGTCGCGTCCATAACCATTTACCCCTGAAAAAATGAGCAATACGACGCGCCTTTTGCCGCTGGTTACGGCCGCTCCGGACCAACCCGGGTAGTCGTAAGTCTTTATTTAATAACACCTTACATCAATCGGGGCGACAGGACTTGAACCTGCGACCTCATGACCCCCAGTCATGCGCGCTAGCCAAACTGCGCCACGCCCCGCTGAGCTGATTATACTAAGCACATTCTGTGCAAAAGGCAAATCTTTTTTTGGGCAAGGCAGAGCCGGGATGCTACTGATCGCTGAGCAGCTTTTTTTTTCGCAGGATGTGGTGGTAGTGCTGGGCGAAGCGGTGGGCTTCGTCGCGGACGTATTGCATCAGTTTTCGGACAGGATTGTTGGCCGGCAGGCGAATTTCCCTGTCGCGGCCGTGGATGTAGAGCAATTCTTCTTTCTTGGCAATCGACATCAGGTTGGGCAGTTTTGGCGCGCCCATCTCGAAAAACGCCTCCTCGGCGGCGTGAAGCTGGCCGATTCCGCCGTCAATCAGCACAACATCCGGCCATAGCTCCTCCCCGGCCATCGCCCGCTTATAGCGGCGTGAAATGACTTCTTTGAGACACGCGTAATCATCCACCCCAGTAACGGTCTTGATCTTAAAACGGCGGTAGCCTTCTTTGAACGGCTTGCCGTCGATAAACTGCACCATGGCCCCGACGGTCTCGGCCCCGGCCAGGTGGGCAATGTCAAAACCCTCAATAATCCGGATCGGCTGATCGGCTTTGAGCAGTGCCTGCAGTTTAGTCATGGCCTCGGTCGGGTCGGCGGCGAAGACCTCCGGCTGGATATGACCCTCGACGGAGCCGCGTTTGTCGAGACTTTCGATCAGGCGGATGCGGTCGCGACACTCGGCGGCGGCCTCAAAATCCAGCCCAGCGGCGGCTTCGGCCATCTGTTTGCGAAGCTGGCGCAGCACGGTGGCGCGTTTGGACCGCAAAAATGTCACAAAATCATTGATTTGCTTGC
>PXAQ01000107.1 GCA_003567095.1 Phycisphaerae bacterium | reverse complement strand
TGCCGGTGTAAAAACATAAAAAGGAATGGACACGACGGGCAGAGCAGGTCTTTTTGGAGATGACTATGAAACGAGATATGAGACAATTTGAAGGCGGTGCAACCCGCGACAGCGACCACGACAAGCTGGACTTCGAGGGATTCTTGAGCCCGCTGGTCTTGCAGCGGTACGCACAGTACATGCACCGCAACCGGGTACAGGCCGATGGCTCCCTGCGGGACAGCGACAACTGGCAGAAGGGGATACCCCGTGATGCCTACATGAAGTCGGCTTGGCGCCACTTCTTTGAGTGGTGGACAATGCACCGCAGCGACGACCCCGTGATTAACGAGCAGCTTGAAGACGCCACGTGTGCTCTGCTGTTCAACGTGATGGGCTACCTGCACGAACATCTCAAAACAAAAGAGAATACGCGTTTCTGGCCACACCCCATTGTACCCGAGCCGGAAGTCAACGCTCAACCCCACGATTGTGAGCACGGCTACACCTGCGTGAACGCCTCGGAGTGCCGTGGGGTGTGTGAAGATCACCCGCTGGGAGACTCTGAGAAAGTGGACTATGACCCGTACGTGGAAGACCGACCTCAAACTTTGGATGACGTGGAGTTTGGTCAACTGGAGGTAGTCCAGACGCTGCGAGGAATGTACAACAAAAAACTTATCGACTACGGCACATTCTTGAAGGCTCTGGATGACGTTCGTTGGGCCGCCGAGCACCCCGAGAAGTGCAACTTTGCCGACTGCCAATCGATAGATAGCTTTGCAACGTGGATGGAACTGCCGAGCACAGAGGACTTCTGGACGGAAGTATATCAAGCATACGTAAAATTATAGGGAGGACACATGCGAATTTATGTAAGCCACCCCATCAGGGGAAAGAACGGTGACGCGGCCACCGAAGAAGAAAAGCAGGCCAACTGCGAGGCCGCGATAAAGTGGGCCGACCTGCTGCGTATGAATCTGGGGCTCCGGGCTACACAAGGTGGTGGTCTGTACCTTGGTGGGCACTGGCTCACGCATCGTGATTGGATTTATGTGCCTGCCGAACACGAGGAGTTTATTGGCAGAGCCTACGGGAAGGGATACCTCACGGAAGAACAAATCTTAGATATTGACTGCGAAATCCTCAAAGAGTGTGATCTGCTGGTGGTGCTCGGGGAACCGTCTACCGGGATGCGAGTGGAAATCGGGCACGCCAAGTCCTTGAACATCCCGATACATTATGACGATATATAAGCCACAACACGAGCGTACCGCAGAGGACTGGGACATCATGTTTGTACGAATGGCCCAGCGTCAACTACCGGCCAATGGCCCAGTCTGCGATGCTGCCCAAGAGGCGTGGGTTCACGTGCTCAAATATGCCCAAGGTAAGCCTCAATTCACGAGTGCCTGTGCCTTGTGGGGCATAAAAAAGTACATACAGAAAGAACAAAACCGCGTAGACCTCGCTCCGCGTATCAATGACGAGCCGTGGTACGACCCCCGCAGTGAAGTAGAGACCCGCGATTTACTGGAGTATATATTCCGGAACGTGAAGCTCAACTGCCGCGAGTGGGCAATACTCGAGGGATACCTTGAGGGGCGAGACTACGCTGACCTTGCTCGGCAACTGAATACGACGGTGGCGACAATAAACAGCACCTTCCAGTATATTATGAGGAAGATGCGCAAAGTATTAAAAAAATAAAAGGTGAAGTTATGGCAAAGAACGAAACAGAAAATAGAGTGCTGGTCATTGGCGACCTCCACCTGCCGTATGTTAAGGCAGCTTACTTTGACTTCTGTCGCGACTTAAAACGGCGACACCGATGCAACCGGGTTGTGTTCATCGGGGACGTGGTTGACCTGCACGCCATCAGTTTCCATGAGAAACACCCCGAGGCGGACGGTGCGATGGTTGAGATCGCCAAAGCACGGAAGGCTGTGCATAAATGGCACAAGGCGTTCCCGAACGCTACCGTAGTGATCGGGAATCACGACCGCAGGTGTGTCCGGCGTGCAGCCTCGGTGAGTGTGCCGGAGATCGCCCTTAAAACTTTCAACGAAATATGGGACACCCCAAACTGGGAGTGGGCAACCGAAACTGTCATTGACGGCGTTCGATATATCCACGGCGACGGTGCTGGGGGTGGGTTGTTTGCCGCGTATAACGTGATGCGAAAGACAGCCATGAGCCACGTGCTGGGCCATAACCACACCTGCTCGGGGGTGAAGTATCTGTGCAACCCCGAGCGTCGTCTGTTCGGTATGGATGTGGGATGTGGGTGCGACTGGAAGGCGATTCAATTCCTGTATCAGGAGAGAAACCCGGTCAAGCCAGTTATATCAGCGGGGGTTGTGCTCGACGGGACACCCCAACTGTATGTAATGCCGATGGGAAAAGGTGAGAAGTATTCAGACAAAGGATAACTACTATGCCCGCCAACAAACGTGTTACCAATGCGGACACACTGAGGAATTTCGAGCAGTACCAGAAAGATCAGGCGTTCGTGCGGCGTTACCAAAAAGCAATAGTCCGGCTGGTAGAAGATCGGGCCGGAGACCGGGACACACTGTGGAGATTCCGGGACGCGATCAGGCCCGGTTCAGAGATTGACCCTGCTCGGATTCCGGTGAATGCCCAACGGTATGGAGCTCGGGCGTGGGAGCCTACACACGAGGCCGGTCTATACACCTTGTTGTCCCGAACGGTTGTCGCGTGGTGGTTGTACCACGAGCACCGCCTGCCCAGAACTCGACGCCGATACCGGGCTCTGGCCCAAGCGTCCCTGAACCGCCTGTGGAAGATAATCAAGAACGGTGCAACTGTGTACGGCAACCTGAAGACCGGGTACACGCTGCGGCCTTTGCCGGACAGGGGTGATGAAACAAACAGCTAAACAAATACTGGAATCCATCGGGTGGCCTACGCAGTACGTGGTCATGGACTTCGAATCGTACTTCGATAAGGACTATTCCCTCAAGAAAATGTCCCATTGGGAGTACGTTACTGACCCCCGATTCGAACTGACCGGGATGGCCGTCAACGTCGTTGACAACGAGCCGTGGTTTTTCCCGCCTGCCGAGATACAGCACCGGCTCAATAATTTTGTGGAACGCAGCAACAACCTTCAAGACGTTGTCGTGGTTATGCAGAACGCAAAATTTGACGCAACGATTTTGGCCGCAAAGTATAACATATACCCGAAGTATATCATCGACACCAAGCATCTGGCCGCACACCTTGACGCCCGCGGCAGTAAGAAACTCAAAGACTTGGCCCCGGCTTTCGGTCTCGAGGCCAAGGGGCACACCGATCAATTTAAGGGCTTGCACTGGGATGAACTCGACCAGAAGGCCATTGAAGACTACGCCAAGCAAGACGCACGGCTTGAGCTCAAACTGTTCGAGCTCCTGCTGCCCCGTCTCACGTGCCCGGAGGTCGAGCTCCCCATAGCCCACCACACCACCGAGCTCTACACCCGTCCGCGGCTTGACTTCGGGTTCGGCTCGGCCAAAGAACTGATCTTGAAAATGCAGGCCCGGTTCACCGAGGTCATCGAGGCGACCGGTCACGCGAAAGAAGATATCTCGGGCAACAAGTCATTCGTTAAATTGCTTGAAGCTGCCCTCCCAAACGTCGAATCGGTGCCGATGAAACAGGGAAAGAAAGGCCTGATACCTGCCCTCGCAAAGACGGACGAGGCGGCCCAAGCCTTGAAGATGCACCCTGACCCGCATGTGAGGGCCCTGATGAACGCCCGTGAGGGCATCAGGTCATGGCCCAACCATATCAAGCGGATAAAAAGGCTGACGAAGCTGGCTGCCGCTGCTGGTGGTAAACTCCCCATACCGTTGAGTTACTACGGGGCGCACACCGGGCGCTGGAGTGGCTCCGAGCAAGTCAACTTGCAGAACTTGGGTGGCCGTGGCCGGGCTGGCCAAGGAACCGACCCGCTTATATCTGGGGTTCGGAAACTCATACGGGCACCCAAAGGCCACAAGCTGGTCATCGTGGATGCTGCTCAGATCGAGGCTCGTGTGCTTGCGTGGTTAGCTGGGGAAGAAAAACTGGTGAAGGGATTCGCCAATGGTGAGGATGTCTATAGCCAATTCGGGACTACGCTTTTTCAGGCAAAGGTCCGAAAGCCCAAACCTACAGACCCTGCACCACTGGCGTCCCTGCTTTCTATCCGTCGGGGGTTCGCAAAGGATGGCGTTCTTGGATGCGGGTACGGCCTCGGGGGTACGACGTTCCATACCCGCTGTGTAGAGAATCCTACCCTCCGGCCTCTGTTCGACAGCGGCGCGTATACCGAGCATTTCTCGCACGGGGTGGTCAAGACGTACCGCAAAACGTACTCGCGCATCCCTGAATTCTGGGAGTCGCTGGAGAATATGTTCACCATCGTCACCCGGTTCCCAAGCGAGGTGTGGCGGTGGCGTGACGATCTGCTTACCGTCTGGAACGAGGACGGGACGGTTGTTGTGCAGCTTCCGTCTGGACGGTGCCTGTTCTATAAGCACGCGGCATGGTCGCGGGCCGGGCTCCGATACCACTACGGCCCGCTGTGGGGTGGCACGCTGACCGAGAACGTGGTGCAGGCCGTAGCACGCGACCTGCTGGCGTGGTGGATTCTGCGGTGTGAGAAAGAAAGGTTCCCGATAGTCCACCATGTCCACGACGAAGTTATATCGCTGGTGCCTGATGAGCGGGCGGAAAGAGCTCTTGATTGCATCATGGCCATCCTCCGGCAGATTCCCAAGTGGGCCGAAGGCTGCCCGGTCGATGCCGAGGGCATGGTGAGTGAGGGATATGCGAAATGATGCGTGT